>CAZZDT010000411.1:0-4418 GCA_964652435.1 uncultured Bdellovibrionales bacterium | reverse complement strand
TTCTGCAAGCTCTTTTGGATTGTCCCCGCCAAGCTGCAACGAGATGGGATGCTCCACATCAGAGTATCCAAGTAGCTTTTCGCGCTTCCCAAAAATAATGGCCTTACTGGTCACCATTTCAGTGTAAAGAAGGGTTTTGCGACTGATCAGACGCATCATGTGACGGTAGTGGCGATCGGTGCGCTTCATCATTGGCGCGACGCTTACCGGATGCTCAAAAGCATCAGCCGACATCAATTTATCGCTTTCACTCAAACTCATGACTTCTTCACACAAATCCATTAGGACTTTTCGCTGGATTCCTCATCGCGGTAGACATCAGCAGGCGTTGCTTCGAATGCGGCTTCGTTAAATTTCCAAAGCCACCGGCCAAATATGCCACCGGTGATGACCGCCATTGCTGTCCATACAACGACATCTTGAAAAAAGTCTCCAGAACCCTGTGACCAACGCCAAAGCTTGTATGACCCAACTGGCCCACCGAGAAAAAAGATAGCATAGAGACCAATGAATCGTTCGCGCCCCATTTCGCGCCGAACTTTCCATTTCAATGCCTGAGGTCGTGACATGGCATGTTCTTCGTTACTCATCGCAATATCCTAATGAACAGAAGCCGCAGCTTCTGCCCGTAAACGCAGAATCCGGCCACCTTCAGCTATGGTCTCCACTTCATGACGATAAAGCTCGCCACCCACGGGCCCCGCTGGGTTGATTTGCACCGAACTGATAGTCGTTTGAATCAAGGCACCAAATAAATCTGTCCCATTCATCAAGACAAACTCTTGATGGTCAGCACGCCATTTCTCAGCGTTCTCTCTGGATGTGAAGATTGCCGCACTTGGCCGCCCGTGAAGCTCACCCGCACAAACAACATGCTCAGTTTGGAGCGTACCTTCACCAGTCCAGCCACCTTGAACAGCAAACCAAAGTTCACTGCTCACCAAAGCGTGGTACAGTCGCTTCCGATTTGAATCACTGCGCACGCGAGCCGCCATTTTCATTGCGCGGACCAAGCGTGCATTATCGGGTTTTGGGGTATCGCTCATAAGCACCTTCAAACTTTACAGATTTGGTAGATCGAGGTTCTGCTATGCCACGAATTCTTATTTGGCAAGTCATAACAGCCATCTTGATGATCACATGGGTCACTCTCTCACCAGCATCTGGCCTAGCGGATATTCCAAGGGATAAATGGCTGCATGTCGGCGCTGGTGCCGGGATTTGTGCCAGTGGCTATGCGGTGAGTTCATGGATGACCGATGAGCCATGGCAACGAGCCACCCTGGGCCTCAGCTTGGGTCTGGCGGCCGGTGGAATCAAGGAATGGGCAGATTACCGTGGCCCAGGTGAAGCATCGACCGCAGATTTTGTCGCTACCTTTGCCGGTGCCGCGCTAACGGCAGGTCTTTTGCTCATTTGGGACCACTTAAGTCCCTATAAAGAAAAAGAAAAACCTAGAGGCTCCGTCTTGCCTTCCTCCTTAAATCATGAGACGGCTTCACAACCAGCTGTATATCAGAAGCACTTAAGGATATGGCCAAGCTATGAATTTGAGCTTTCCCAAAGAATTTCGAGACACGCTCTTCAAACTGGACCCTCGATCTCTGCTGGCCTTTCGCCTGATTTTAACCACCGCACTCTTCACAGACCTCGCAGAGCGCTTCTTCAGTACCAGCTATTTCTTCACTGAATCTGGGGTCTTTCCCAAACCACTTTGGGATAAAATCTACGGCTACAAACCCTATTATTGGAGCATGCACTTCAGCGAGTCCGATGCCCTTATTTGGGCCATGGTTGGACTGCAAGTCATCTTGGCTGGCTGCCTGGTGATGGGTTATCGCCTCCGAATCACCCTTTTTCTATCCTGGATTCTCCTACTCAGCATGAACCTGAGTAATCCCCTTCTGACCTACGGCGGAGATAAGCTCTCTCCAGGGCTCCTGCTCATCGCAACCTTAATTCCTCTTACGGTCGCCCAGCGCAAAAAAGCAGGCGATGGTCCGCTGACCTATCTCGCGGGCGCACTCATGCTCACACAAGTGACCATGCTTTATATCGCTGCAGGTGCCGCCAAAGTTCATCAGGTTTATTGGATCACCGGAGAAGCTCTCTACAACGCGATGAACTTCAATCTCCTGGTCAAACCCTTGGGCATCTGGCTCTCGCAATTTGAAGGCGTTCTCTACGTAGCCAGTAAATTCACCCCCTGGGGCGAAATCGCAATTCCAATGTTTTTGTGGCTGCCTTCGTGGAAGGGCCGAATTCGGGCACTGGCTATTTTAGCCCTCTTGGGACTCAACGCTGGCATCTGGCTAACCATGGATGTGGGCTACTTTATGTTCTACTCCAGTGCTGCACTCATTTGCTTGCTGCCACCGGTATTCTGGGAAACCATTGCTCCAATTACCGACCGAATCAAAGCCCGGCTTGAAAAGCCAGACTTCAAGCTGGGTAACCAAGTCGTGGCTTGGGTTCAGCGAGAAACTGAACCCGTTGAGGTTGTGGAAGGCCAACCCCGAACATCGCTCGATATCAAAGGCAAACTCCAAGCCGCTGCTCTGATATGGGTGATTTTTGTCATGGGCATTACGGGCCTAGAAGGCATGAAAGTCTTCAAGCGAATCAACTGGCCATCCCCTATTTGGAATGCCATCCGAGCACCTAATATTTACCAAAACTGGGGGCTCTTCACGAACCCCAACACCAAACTCCAGTGGTATGTTTCAAAAGCAACCCTGGCCAATGGAAAAGTGGTCGATATACTCCAGGATGGTGCTGCCGTGAGCTTCCCAAGGCCTCGCGGACGCCCCGAACTCTTCAAAGGTTACTTTCGCTGGCGTCTGGCCTTTGCCAAAGCCAACAAGCACAAAAAGCATGAAGCCATTCGAACCGCCATTGCCGCAAATATTGCGCGTAAGTGGAACAATGAGCATCCACCGGACCAACACATCAAGAACTTTGAAATCTACAAGATGTCGAAAGTTCTATCGAAAACAGTGGAATACAAGCGCCATTGGAAATCATGGGCCAAATGGTCGCCGAAAAACGAAAAGAACCCATAATTTCCTAGCAACCCACCAAAAATTAAGACGATACTTGTACTGAACCTCAAACAGGAGTCGTCCTATGAACGTTAAGCTCAACTCTACCAGCAGCCCAAAAGTAGCGGTTCAGCCCGAGCAAACGCCTCAAGCTCAAAGCCCCAAAACGGTTCAAAGTCCCGGAATCCATGAGCAAGACTCCTACGAAGGCCCAACTGCCAAAAATGAGCCTCAGGCACCTGTAGTCGACAAGTATGCGGCAACCACTGATGCCTCTTCCTTCACCAAGCGGGTGATGGAATTTTTGATTCGTCTCGTTTGGAAATCTGGCTCATCCGATGTGTTCAACAACCCAAAACGACTCACCACCGACTCGGTTAAACCGATACTCGATCAGCTTCAACCCGGCGATATCATTCTAAATGGCTCCGGAGGCGGACTCACCCACGCTGCAGTTTACGCCGGAAATGGCGAAATCATTCACAGCATGGCCACCAATACCACCGGCCGCGGTTTTCTGGGAGCAGCCTGGGACACCATCAAGCGTGCTTTTGGGCATCAGCCTGAAAATGTTGGGGTCATTCGTGAAAAACTCGGTGATTTCTTCGACCGCTATCCTCGCGACACCATGGTCGTCATGCGAAATGAAGAACTCACAGAAGACCAACGAACGAAGGGCATGGAGAAAATCGAGACCCTGATTGGCGAAGATTACGACTACGACTTCAGCGCTGGTGATAACACTTATTACTGTACAGAGATTGGAATTGAGTTCCTCAAAGCCGCCCAAGGCGAGGCTCCCGTCTTCAGTACAACCCACCAAAGCGTCCCGCTGATTTGGTCCGGCGATGTGGTAGAGCCACCAAATATGTTTGAAAATCAATCACTTAAGCCCGTTTTGGCATCAGAAACAGCCCGGGAGCAATGGGAAGGCAAAAGAGCTATCTCAAGTTGGTTCTGATAAAACAGGCCGAACTCGAAATTCTGTAAAGTGTCACTTGACACTTTACTCTGTAGAGCGCACAATTCTTATATGAAGTACGCTCCTACGACCGATCCAGCTCAACTCCAAAAACCAGGCCGTCCACCCAAGATTCTGGAGGGCCACGGCAAACTTCGAAAAGGGTTAAGACAACTCTATCGGGATATGGACAGCATCCTTTGGGCCTACCGCGGGAAAGCACCAGCTCCTTATCTCATCAAAGATGGCGCATCCTACGATAACCAAAAATCGCACAACACCAGCAGTCTTCTCAACGAAAGAAGCCTGAAAGTTTTAAGCATTGAGTCCACAGCGCAAGACGCCGTGAAAATTACCCTTGGATCTTTAAACGAAGAACCCATTGATTTTCATCCGGGACAGTTTCTAACTCTATC
>CAZZDT010000410.1:0-4420 GCA_964652435.1 uncultured Bdellovibrionales bacterium | reverse complement strand
GTGATGGCCTTTCGAGAGTCTTACTCACGCTTTTCCGATAGTGGCGCCGCGCCCTTTAAACGTATTGGTGTGCAGGCAAGGTTGGCGTGGAATTTACTTCGCATGAAGAAATATCTAGACGCGAAGTCTATCTGTGAGCCAATTATAGCGCGTTATCAGCATATTGAGATCAACGATTCAAAGATGGCTGACCGGCTTGCACGTCATTACGATACACTGGGCAGAATCGATTTCATTGAAGAGAACTTCGAGCAGGCCGAGGAACTGTATCGCAAGGCAAAGGAGCTTCGGCAAGTTGGTGGTAATATCGCGCTCTTGGCCCATTCCGATGGCAATCTAGCGGGTGTAGCAGCCATGCGGGGTGATTGGGCGGGATCCGCTTTGGCCTTTGAAAGTGTAGAAGCTCTATGGAAAACATTGGGCGACGTGAGAATGTCTACCATTGGAGCTTTGAACTTTTCGGAGTGCATGATTGAACTCGCCGAGAGAGCTGAAAATGATGAAGGGCGAGCGGAATATTTGTCGAAAGCCCGTCAGCGATTGGCCAGGGTGCAAGAGCCACTGGACCGACTGGGCTCCAAGGACCTGGAAGACTCACGTGATGAGCTATTGAAGCGTCTTGGTGACGCGTAAGCCATCAATCAGCGCAGTCTAAAATCAGCTACATAATCTCCGTGAACTGTCAGGCTTACGGGATCAATCAGCCAAGGCATGACAATCTTTTTGGGAACGCGAATGGTCTCTGGTTCTTCATAGGTGCCAAATACAATATCCCATAAGGGCGTGGTTACGCCGTGATTCATTCTGGGATTTTCAAAGTGATGATGGAAGTGATGTCGCCGAGCCCAGCGGCCATATTCGTGTCGAGGTGGATTAACGTGGAGACTCCAGTGCAGATACTCGTACCATGCATAACCAATCGCGAAGCCAGCAGTGAAGGCCGCACCCGCTCCCGTGCCAAAAAGGAAGATGGTGGTGAGAAACATTTTGGATAAGACCACAACAGTTCGCAGCGCTTTGCCTGCCCACGGTGTAAAATAGTTCCCTAGGCGGTGATGTTTGAGGTGTTCTTTGGAGAATGCGTTCTTGCCCTTAGCTTTATGACCTACCCAATTGTGCATGGCGTATTCTGTAAAGGTCCAGGTGAGCAGTCCGAGGCCGAATGCGGTGAAAAGAATAAACATGGGGCTTTCCTTAAGATTAAGATTGAGTGATGGGAGTGACGGTATTGGCTTGAACAAATTGAAGAGCTTCTGCAGACGCCTGTTCGAGAGCTGCGCGATCACAGTTCCAAGCGATAAAGAGAGGGTGCAGTGTATGCTCGGCTAAATTCTCGGCCGGCACTTGTTCTGGATAGAGACGACGCATTTTTTGCATGGAGCTGATTCCCAGCAGAGAACTCCAGAGCCCAATGGTTCGTTCACGAAAAGGACCCTTCGAAATAATATTGTTCTGAGCAGCTTGCTCAAGTCGGTCTTCAACCCGGCCGAGAAGTTCAAAGAGGGTTTGAAGAACAGTCATTCTATCCTCTTCGCGAACCATGGTTCGTGGATCCACGAGCATGAGATCGACCATGCGATAGCGTGCCGGCGAGCGCTCAGCCATATCTAGGAATGCGTATCCAACGACGAATACTTCAGTGATCGTTTGAAGAGGGGCGTCTGGGTTCTGCGCTGCGTAGAGCTCGGCCATTTGCGTCAGTGCTGAGGTGAAACCTCGAACAATATCCTCTCCGAGCCCGGTTAGCATTGCCTGCTTGGAAGGAAAATAGCGATAGAGCGCGCCGACGGTCAGATCCAGTTCACGAGCGATGCGGTGAACGGTCACTGCCTCGAGTCCCTCGTTTAGCAAAATCGTTTGTGCTGTTGAGAGAATCAACTTGGTTTTTTCGAGCCTCTTTCGAGTTCGTCGGTCGGTTTCGTGAATCATGTTTAAAAAGTAAACGCTGTTCACTTTTTTGTCAATCGGAAAAGGGATGGGGCCCAAGAAGACCGATCTATATAGTTTTGTTTAAATAAATCATGGTCTTAGGCTACCAATGGCGAACTTTCCAACTGTTCTCCTCCCGGATCAAGAAGACGCGACTTGCTGCTTTCACAGTTTCTCCGTCGAGTTCAGCTAGATAAATCAGCAGCTCGCCTCGAGAGTGAGCTTCTAGAGCTGCCTCAAGCATCCCGGGGCTGAGGTTATGAAATGCGATGGTCGTAAATCGCTTGGTCGTGGGACTTCCAAGATCACCCCTAAGACCCAAGCGATAATTGAGCGCCGTCTGGTGAGCGGTGCTGTAAACACTTTCCATCGTCTTCACGTCACCGGTTTGCCAGCCTTGCAGCAGAATTTCGATGGTTTGAGCCGCTGGGGTGGCCGCGGCAATGTACGCATCAACCGACTCTGTGGCTGGCCACTCAATGGCGGGCGGTGCTTCAAATCGCAGTGGACGGGCGCTTGGTTTAATGCCCAGGGTTCTCGCTCTGGCTCTTATTTCTCGAACCCGATTTAGATCTTCTCGGATGGTTCGCCATATTTGTTGGGCTTTGATGTGGTGAATGAATAGAGCCCGTGATGGTGCAAGAAAAGACTCTAGTTTTAATTTGGAAATCTCATTTCGAGAAATACTATCGAGGATATCAATTTTGGGAGCCACATCGTATTCAAGTTCGGTTTTGATGAGATCAAGAATGAGTTGTCGCCGGTTTGTCTTGATGTCGAGTTCTGGTGTTCTGACCTTTTTTGCGAATCCTGCTGTTGCGGCTTGAAAGCCAAGCCTCGACAGGGAACGTGGCCCTTCCAGGTGGGCAGGGAGGTTTTCTCTAAATAGGTTTCGCACAGAATTGAGAACAGCATCTTTTGCGGCAGAGTCATCGCCTGTACGCGCACCCGTTGATTGCCTCACCACGGTGTTTGTGTCGAGGTGGGTAAGGGTGAGGCTGGCAATCCATTTACGGCCCAGCCTTCCAAGGGTTCCTGTGAGCATAAACTCAGACTCGAAATTGCTACTGGTTTCAAAGAAGCATTGTTTGGGTTCGCAGTCCGTAGGTCGCAATGTGGGATTACGTTCAAGTGCCGCTTCAATATCTAATTTTGAAAGAATGGCGAAGTTTGGAATCTGATGAAGAGCGTCGAGTAAATTCTGAGTGAGGTCTTTGGCCAGCTCTGGTTGAATTTTTTCGGATGGCACCAGGTCATCTACAGCAACTTGTCCCGCCAGGGCGTAACTGTTTGCAAAGAGGCCAATGAAGAGTCCCCAAATGAGATAGCGAAGAATCGTTGGTGTGGGTGCATGTATCCTCATGACGATGAAATCGTATCATGATTTTTGGGATACAGGCGAAATTCGCTGCCAGCAGCGATGCTACTAGAGGGCTTTGGTTTTGGTCTTGGTCGGCTCGTTTTTCGCCAACTCGCAGGAGTAACCCGCCTTTTTGACTGCTTCAATCATCTTCTTTTCGGTGGGCTTGTTGCACGCCGGCTTGTTGGCGATGACGCGCGCCAATCGTTGAGCAAAGATAACTTCCACCGATGCGACGCCTTTGACAGATTTGATGGCCTTGGAAATCACGGGCGAACAACCCATTGGACACGCCATATCGGCGACCTTCAGCTGTACCAAACATTGGTCTTTGGTGGGCTCTTTTGCCTCTTTAGGTGCAGATAAACATAGGCTGGGGACCAAAAATGCGATGATACCGAGTAGAAATACGATTTTAGTGTTCATTGTCTTCTTTGTCCCTTTTCTCTCTTTATGAGTAGAAATCTTAAATAGCCTACCGAAATACCTACGTATTATAGCGGGCTCTGGCAAGCGATTGGGTAAAATTAGCCCCTCTTTTCGCTCAAACCTTGCAAGAAACACCTAAAACCAGAAAAATAGTAGGGAATCCATGAATTTGGGCAAACTCTGTGTCGGGCGTGAGTAGCTGCAGGTCTGGCATATTGTCAGGAAAGTCATCACTGAGCATGAAACCAAAGATTCTTTGCGTCGACGACAGCCGTGCTTTGCGGACCGGTATGAAAAACTGGCTGCACCCCAATTATGATGTGGTGGGGATTCCCGATGGACAACAAGCGTTAACCCTCCTTGAAGATACGACTTTTGATCTGATTATTCTCGATTTGGATATGCCCAATATGACGGGAGAAGATACCATTCGAGAGCTTCGCTCACGTGGCGATCAAACCCCGGTGGTTCTCCTAACGGCCGAGTCCAGAACATCGAATATTCAGCGTGTGATGCAACATGGGGTGCTCGATTACATTCTGAAACCATGTAGTCCACCTGACCTCAAGCAGAAGCTAGAAGCGGCATTAAGAACTGCTTACGATCAGAAGTTAAAGCGTGCTCAGGAAGAAGCGAACGAAGATACCATTGCGGCGGCAAAAGTTCAGGCTGGCGGGGCCGCAGTTCCGGCCGCAGGAGCAA
>CAZZDT010000409.1:0-4421 GCA_964652435.1 uncultured Bdellovibrionales bacterium | reverse complement strand
TAATGACACTCACAAGCGGACCTTCGGTCATATGCCCACATTGTCTGCGCATGCGTTCGTACTGACCGTCAAGGTAACCAATCACCCGTTTATCTGGCTCTGAAAATGGTGCCTTCACTGTCCGATTCAGTGTGGCCCAACGCCAATACTCCTCAAAATTGGTGTAAGCATTGTCTGTAGCGGAAGCTGCCTTCCTTGGTTTCGCCTGAGTAACTTCTTTGGCAGCCTGCTTGGGTTGAATGTTGGGAACCTTCAAAACATCCTGGCACATTTTACGGGCATGACCCAAGCGGCGCTCAATAAGATCCGGCAAGCCTTCCTCACGAGAAATAGAACGCAAACGTCGGTAAACATCGCCCACAGCATTGCCTATCTTCCAGCGACGAGAGTTCTTCAAATCGTCCAGTAAATGAGACACTGCGTTGATTTCTTTCAATGCGCCTCGTAAAGATTTCTCAAGCCTAGCCGTTTTACTTCTTAATTCTTCTTTTTGTTTTTTGAGCGTTTGTGTTTCTTTATTGAAAGCAGACTGGGCTTGATGCAGCTTTGATGCGGACTCATCTAAATCATTCTTTAGTTGACCAACCTCTTGAATTTTCAACTGAGCACTCTGAAGCTCGGACTCCAAAGTTCTTACTTCCCTCGCCTTGTCCTCCATAGAACCTTTAAGTTCGTCGCGAATTTGAGATATCCGTATCTCGGCGGTCTTTAAGTCAGATTCAGCGCGCGTCACCTTGGACTCAGCTGCCTCAAGTTGGCTCTCAAGATTCTTGTGAGCAACTTGAAATGCCTTCTTCTCCGATTGAAAATTCTCGCGGTCTAGTTTTTGCTGCTCCCATAGATGGGTTTGTTTTGCTTCAAGTTCAGCTTGTCTTGTTCGAGCATCATCCGCTGCAATCAAGATATCTAAACTTGTCTGTGAAACAGGAGGAACTCTCGTCCAACCGTAAGCGTCTTCGCTAAGAAGCGCTTCATAAAGCTCACGAGCACGCCCCGATGCATTCGAAATAAATTCACTCTCATCCGCACGGCAATGAAACAAATCTCGCTCAATGAACGCGTCTTTCGCGGCAGAGTCCTCAAGTTCCAAGCCTGGTTCATCCAATGCCACCAGCCGTTTATTTAAACTGAGAAGAAAAGCATTTGGGTCTTCGAGTAGCTTTTCATACTGGAGTGGAACGACCCGAAGCCCGGCCATGCCTACCAAAGCTTGTCGGTTGTAATACTCCCAAAGCGCCAAGCCATACGCCGTGCTGAACTCATCACGCTTTTGGAGCGAGCGAGCAACCTGAGCGGGGTTTCGAACAATCGACAAAACAATCACATCTTCACCAAGAAGCGGTCGCCAAAAATCCATTAAGAGTGCGATGCGTGCATCCTTAATACCCCAATGTTCGTGCTTGGATAATTCCTCGAGAATCGTTTTTGCTTCATCGCGAAAACCGGCCCATTGCTTCTCCGAAATATTCTTAAAACTTAACTGACTGAGCCTGTCCCAGCGCCCACCTGCAGCTTCAAGAATTCGGTCGTTGAGCTCCATCACGTCGCGGCGCTCAAAGAAACCCTTCTCATTACAGGGACGAGGCTCCAAAAGGTCCTCGGATTCGCCGCAGTAAACGCCTACTGTATTCAGAAGTCCCATCAGTGCTGATGTTCCTGAACGATGCATTGCTAAAACGATGAATTTCATGGGCCCTCAATTCGACGAATAACTCTAATAACTGGTTATTCTTCTGACCGATCCGCAAGTTACGGTCAATGGTATAAATTCGTCCCGAGGCTAAAAAAACTTATATATATCGGCAAGGTAAGGCTGTCTGATCTCAAAATCTACTTTGATTGCTTAGCCACGTCTTCTAAATACCGCTCGATGACCTCTTCCGGCGCCCCTTGGGCCATCACCTGACCTTTGGCCAAATAGATCACTCGGTTCGCATAGCGCTTGATCATGGACATGCTATGGGACACCAAAACAATGGTCTTATTGCCACTGAAAAAGCTCTCCATGCGAGCCGTGGCCTTGTTTCGAAACGCTTCATCCCCCACCGAAAAAATCTCATCCAAAAGCAATATATCGGGGTTGATATCCGTCGCAGCCGCAAAGCCCAAACGCGCTCGCATCCCGCTGGAATAGCTGCGCATCGGTGTATCGAGAAAATCACCGATGTCGGCAAAATCACTGATTGCTTCAATGCGGGTATCCATTTCAGCACGGCTTCGGCCCATAATCGAACCATTGAAATACAAGTTCTCTCGGCCCGTGAGTTCCATATTGAAGCCGCCGCCCAATTCAATCAGCGGCGCCACCTTACCCCGAACGGTAAGATTTCCTTCGCTGGGAGGCAGAACACCAGCCAGTGCTTTTAGAAAAGTGCTCTTGCCCGCACCATTGGGTCCAATCAGCCCCACCGAATCTCCCGGACGGATGGTCAAGTTCAGACCACGCAATGCCCAAAACGATTCGTATTCAGTCGACTTAAACATACCAACCACGGCTTCTTTTAAGGAAACTGCTTTCTTCAAATAACGGCGATACTGAATTCCTAAATCGAGAGCCTCAACACTTGCTTCTGTGCTCGTTTTTTCTGCAACGCTATCAGGCATAGTAAACAAACTTATCTTGTGACTTTAGAAAGACCACCAAGCCTAAAACACAGCTAAGCAGCCCCAAACCGAATCCCCCAACCCATATTTCCATGGGCGGAACCACGTGGTCATAGAGGACCGAGCGAGCCGCCACAATCGGATAATAAGCAGGGTTGAGCATAAAAAAGAATTTCGTGGTCTCCCCGAAAATCTCCGGCCGATATAAAATGGGTGTCAGATAAAACATCAACCGAAGAATGACTTCCGTAAGGTGCAAAAAGTCGCGAAAAAAGACATTCAGTGTTGCCATAAGAAGAGCGGTGCCTACCGCCAAAAGAAATGCCATTCCAATCACCGGCACAATCAACAATGCTGTAGGCGAGAGCCCGATGGTCGTCAAACATGCAATGACGCTGTATGCAACCAAGAAAAACATAAAATTTGTGAGATTGGAAAGAACCACTGAAACCGGAAAGACTATTTTCGGAACATAAATTTTCTGAATAAGGCTTCGTTGCTTAATGATGCTGTTGAGCGCCATGGTCATGGACTGCGATAGGAATATCCAAATCATCAATCCAGATAATAAAAAGAGCGCATAATTTTCTTCATCGACTCGGCCAAACTTTGAGAAAACAGCCCACAGAACCAGAGTAAGCAATAGCGGATTTAAAAGCGTCCAGAAAAATCCGAGCAAGCTACCGCGATAACGCACCTTAAGGTCCGTCATAACAATGTATTGAACCAACTCTCGATACTCCAAGAGTTCTCCCAGAGATTTACGCATACTCTTTCTCATAGAAGCCTACGCTACATCCTGAATATCGAGATGCCCCAATAAAACACCTTCTGTGTCCAGCACCGCCAGACAATTGATGTGGTGTGAACGCATTTTATCCAGAGCTACCTCCAAGGAATCGGTGGGCAGTGTGGACTTCGCATCAGCCTTCATAACACCATGAATGGAGCAGTCTAATTGAGATGGGTCATTCATCAACCTTCGCTTTAAATCTCCATCCGTAAAAATACCCACGAGGTGCCCCGTTTCATTCACAACAAATGCAGCCCCGCCTCGTTTCTCAGCAATCAAAGCCAAAGTTTCTAAGAGAGTTTGGTCCGGCTTCACGACCGCCGTGAACTCTAAAGTTCGCATCGCTGACTCTACAGTACGAAGCCTTTTGCCTAAACTTCCGCCTGGATGATTGCGTGCAAAGGAATCAATCGTAAATCCGCGACACTCAACCAAAGTTAGCGTTAAGGCATCACCCACGGCCAGCATCGCGGTCGTTGTGGTTGAAGGAGCAACGCCCATAGGACAAGCTTCGTCCAAGGGCCCCAAATCGATCACGGTATCACATAAACTCGCGACCGCGCTCTCGGACCGGCATGTGATAGCAACGCAAGTCACATCTAGGTTTTGCACGGCTCGGACAAATTCAACAACCTCAGAACTGGCCCCGCTGTTTGATAATACAATCACCACATCACCGGAGCGAACTCGACCCATATCACCATGTAAAGCATCAACGGGATGCAAGGTAATAGAGCGTGTTCCAGTAGAAGCCATCGAAGAAGATATTTTCTGTGCGATGAAATAAGACTTACCAACGCCGCTTAAGACCACGGTGCCATCGCAATTCAAAATCGTCTGAACAAGAGAACTAAAAGACTCGTCGAGTCCGTCGCAGACTTTCTCAAGTGCGCTGATTTCTGACCTTAAAAATTTTCGGCCCAATGAGAGGGTCGATTCATCGTTATTCATTCAAGCCATCCGTGACTGTCAAACCTCACCTTCTGATGAAGTCTTCATTCAGCCCTTCTATCTTCTCTGTGAC
>CAZZDT010000408.1:0-4421 GCA_964652435.1 uncultured Bdellovibrionales bacterium | reverse complement strand
GTGTATCCACAAGGGTGGCAACGAGTTGAAAGGGTAGAAATACGGTTGACGCTAGTACCTTAGCAAAGCCTCGCCCCACGCGCCGTTCAATAAACATTTCTTTGAGCCCGGCCACGATACCCCGCTCTCCCAGGACAGATCGCTTGAGGTTGGCCCAGCTTTTCAGTGGCGCCGGTTGCTCTGGAAAGAGGTACTCTTTGAATCCAGGAATGACCTGAGCATCGGAGGTGCCCAATATGTCTCTGGCTTCAAGTGCGGTGTTGACCACATCTCGTATACTGGGTCGAGTCGATGTTTCACTCTTGGGTACCAATGCACCCCGTCGTTCGAAGGTATCAGCATCCATGCCTCCAATGGGAGAACGCGCATTACGGATGAAACCCTGGTTGCTTGTTCCTCGGAATTCTCCGGCGTGGATTCGTTTTTGTAAGTTCAACCAACGAGAACGGGCGGGTGTGGATACAGGAGTACGGTTCGGTGCAATCATGGTACAACTCGGCGAGGGGGCAACCTCAGTGCATGGAGGTGCCCTGAGACTGCGTTATTCTATATCTAGAGTATCGGAGTGAAATTTGGACTGTTGCGTCAATTTTCAGATGCGGGATTGATGTACCGGTATGCCCGTTTTCCACCATGAAATATGGGAGGTCCCATGGTTTCAAAATCGGGACAACTGCTGCGTACCAGCTTTTGGTTGGTCGTGATGAGACCAACGTTCCAGGCAGCCAGGGGCCCTTGGCTGATGTTGTTGATAGAAGCGTAGAGATTTTTCAGGTTTCCTTGTTTACCCATGCGTTCCCCGTATGGAGGATTTAAGAAACATGAACCAGCTTCTTCGGGAAGGTCTCGTACGCGATCTGATAGCGTGGCTCTCTCAAAAGAGATGAGCTTATGAACACCGGCGGTCTCAGCATTTTGTAGGGCTGCTTCTATGGCACCGGGATGTCTATCGGATGCTATGATGGGGAATGCGGTGGGTTGCTCTGCTTGCTTGGCCTTCTCGATAAGCGCTTGCCAATTCTTGGGGCGGAACATCGGCCATTGCATAAAGCTAAACTCTCTTAGCAGTCCGGGTGCACGACCGATGGAAATCATGGCCGCTTCGATAGCCAGAGTGCCTGATCCTGTCATGGGATCGAGGAATGGGTGTTGTCCGTGATAGCCGATGGAGGCGATACAACCAGCGGCAATATTTTCACGCATGGGAGCTTTAGCGCTGGCGAAGCGGTAGCCGCGTTTGTGTAGGTGCTCGCCGCTGCTGTCGATGCTAACGGTAACGATGTTGTTAAAGATACGAACGATGATGCGTTGGGTGTAGGGGGGCAGGTCTTCGCCCTTCACATACTGAAGCCCTTTACCGACGGATGCATGAAGAGCATTTTGAAATCGCTCAATGACCGCGCCTGAATGATAAATTTTGGACTGTTTGCAGGTGGCCCGGACTTGAATGGGCTGATTGGACCGGATGAACTCTTTCCAAGATAATTTATTGGCGAATTGCTGCAGTGCTTTGAGGCTTGTTATTTTCTCTTCACCCAGCCGAACAATAAAGCGAGAACAAATACGAGATTGTAGGTTGAGTTGGCAAAGCAACTCAAAAGATGCTTGAAAGCTGATTCCACCATCTTCAAGTTGGCATGGGCCGGCGCCAAGGTTTTCCAGCTCGCTTAGGGCGAGTTCTTCTAGGCCGGGGGTAGCTACTGCGTAAACTTCAAACATGAGCCTCTCTAAACATAAGGCAAGCCTGCTGTGCAACTTATTCTTTTCAATCCTCTCCTAACGATAGCCAAAATAGTGGCTTAAAGCATTTTAGGGATCCTCTATGCATGACTGGAGACCGTGCGCTTTAATCATCCTCTTAGTTCCGTTAAGTTTGGTTCTATGACCCATACGCCTTTTGTGGACACATATGCACGCGTCCAAGTTGATTGTGATTGTTCGGCTGCCTTTGCCTTAATGAGTGATATGGAGCGGTTTCCGACGTTCTTTACCGGCTTTGGTCCCATCCCTCATGTTGTGCGCTGTGAATTGCTAACAGCCATGCCAGTGGGAGTTGGGACGAGGAGACTGATCACCAACGGCGATGGTTCCGCGCTTGAGGAGATCGTTCAGGTGCATGAGACGGGTAAAGAGCAAATGTATCGGATTGAGAAGGGCTTTGTGCCACCGTTTTCCCTTATGATTGCCGCAGCCGAAGGCCATTGGATGTTTGAGCCCAAAGGAGAGAGGGCGCAAATCACTTGGCACTATAAGTTTGAACTCAAGAGTGTTTTGTTTAAACCCATCGCGTGGTTCATCGTTCACGTTTTGTTCAAACGCGCCATGCAGCGATGTTTAGCGAATATGAAGGCGGCAGTCGCGTAAAGGGCCGATGTTTAAAAGTCGAGGGAGAGCTCGCTTGTGGCATCGTAGCCGCAAACGCTGCCCGAAGTTTCAGATTCCGCTTCAAAGCTCCAGCTGACCAAACTGGCTGAGGTAGAGCCGGTTACGTCGATGGCGCAGTCCCCGGTAACGAGTCCCGACCAGCTTACGTCACCGCTCCACTCAAAACTGGTTTCCAATGAGGTGTTCTGAACGGATGCACTTCGGGAGTACTCCATGGCGCCATCCATGGTCACGCCATAAGCATCGCAGTTTGAGAACGCTACGGTGTAGGCAAAATCAGCGCCGGCGGCACCAATAGCCCATTCTGCCGAGACAGTTCCCGAGAAGTCAGCAGAGCCTCCATCGGGGCATGCATGGCTGAAGCTGTGGTCGAAATCAAATCCCGCCAGAGCCTGACCATCCGTTCGTGTGCCGGCGTTGAGCACAGCATTCATTGCATCCCAACCCTGGGTGACTTCATCGGCGCTTAATTCAGAATGAGCCTGGAGCGTTGAGTCTTGCCCGTTTTGGAGAGTGCTTTCTCCACAGGCCATGAGTGAAAATGAAAAAACAGTGGCGAGAAAATAGGTCAGAAGTTTCAAAGCTTCACTCTCGGTTAGGTGTTCAATTTGAAGTTAGATGAACTCTGAAGCAATGGGAAGATGTAGGACATAAATTTGTCTCATTTTGATATGCGACACTGTCTCACATGTAGGACGTTTCTGCCTATGCCGGAATTGCGGAATTTAAACGGAATATTTGCCAATCGGTCGAGGTTTTGGGAGAACCTACGTGCGCAGATTTTTACAGTATGGGGACTCTTCAAGGAATGAAGTGGGGACACACGTTTCGAGCATGGTTATTGATTACGGTGACTTGTCCGTTTGGGCTGGGCAACGCTCTAGCCCAAGGTTTACAACCCACTGCGTCAGATAAAGAGCCATTACCCCCGATAGAGAAACTCCTGGGGGAGTCTTCTGGTCTTCAGTTTTCGATTGATTGGGATTTTTTTGAGAGTGTTCAGGGCTGGGAGAGAACCGACGCTCGATCGTTAGATCGTTCTGGTCTTCATATGGACTTGGGCGATTTGGAGTTGGAGCGAAGAAACCCCTCGGCTTTAGAGATGCAAGCGCGGGACACATCGGTGGATGGCCGTTTACCACAGCTTCAGGTGGTCCTGCCTAGGCGGCTGGAAGCTGCGGAGATTGATACCCGCTTGAGGTTAGAGCTGAAGCCATTGGGGTTTTCTGGCAAATCTTACGCGAGACCATTGGCTATTCGGTATGACACTGAGTTGGAGCTGGGCCGTAACCTGAGAGTTGGCTCTTGGTACAGCCGGCCCGTGGTTCGGTTGAATTACACGCGATACGATTTTCAGGATGCAAGACAAACTGTAGACCGAAGCGTTCCGATATTGGAATGGGACAATGGCTGGCGAATTGAGAAGAAATGGAACGCCTCTTTAAAGCAGCTTGTGGAGCCAAGGATTTATTACGTCTTTGTGCCCCGCGTCGCACAAGATGAATTGCCTAATTTTGATTCCAGCGCTCAGGCATTTGGTTACGATAGTCTTTTCAGTCCAAACCGCCTCAATGGTCGGGACCGAATTGGAGATACCAATCAAGCAAGCATCGGTTTCTCAACAACTGTATTGTCCAGTGATGAAGAGCAGGAGTACCTCAAGGCCGGTGTGGCTCAAACGGTATACTTTGCGCCTCAAGAATCATTGGTTGGGGAATCCAGTGATATGAGTGACCGTGGCGTTTCCGATTTGGCTTCCATGGTTCGGGCCCGGGTTGGTGATACCAGTATTGTTTCGGTGATGCAGTGGGACCCGGTCAGGGATGAGTTGGCGACAGCACGAGCTGAATTAAGTCAGGCCTTTGGGCATCAGGTTTTGAGTTTGATGCACCGAAAGCACGGTGAGCAGAGATTCACTGAACTTGCCTGGAATTACCGTTTCTCCAGGCATCTGGTGATGGCCAGTCGCTTAGGTCATAGTCTGGGTGAACAGCCCGGGGAGAGTCTGCAGGCGGCGATGACTTATCGTGGATGCG
>CAZZDT010000407.1:0-4427 GCA_964652435.1 uncultured Bdellovibrionales bacterium | reverse complement strand
TGCACGGTTTGTCAATTTCAAACCGTATTCATCGTCTTCGTTGTACCAACGGTCGCGAAGCATCCAAACTTCACGTGGGATGCCAGCCTCAGCAAACATTTTTTCAAACTTTTCAACTTGATGAGGGCCATCATACATGCTTACCAGAATCTTATCGCAACCTGCCTCATGAAGTTTACGAATGCGTTTCACATTGAGAAAGTCACCATTCGTCACGAGTTCCGTATTACACACCGCAGAGAATGCAGCAATCATATCGTTGATTTCGGGATGCATCATGGGCTCGCCGTAACCACAAATATTGACGGTGCCCTCGTATCCTATTTCCTCAAGTTCTTTGGCCATACCCTCGTAGAGTTTTCGAGGCATGTACAAACGCTGGTTGGGAGCGATGCTCTTATCATTACGAGGGCAAAACACACACGAACGGTTGCACATATCCACAGGACTGAGTTCCAGCCAACTGAACATTGGCAGGCCATCATCAAAGAGCTGGACCCTATCGTCGACGAACTTTTTCTTTCGATTGATATTTTTGAGAATCGTCGGGTGCAATTCTCGGACTTCCGGATTATTTCCAACAACCGATTCGATCAACTCTTTGGTTTTCATGACACTCTCTCTCCCTAGCATTCCGCCCATCGACGGATGCCAAAAAAGCTTTAACCAAATATTGCTCCGAACACGGCCAGGTGATCGCGCTGACCAACGGGAACCGAGTCCCAGGCAGCCTCAAGTCTCTTTGGGCGTAGAGTATCTCAGCCCCCCCCCTGAACCGACGGGTTCACACAACCGCTATAAGGGTGACAGCTCGTCGGCTTCTTGACAGAAATCCGCCTTGAAGGTCGACAACATGACCTTATATTCTCGTCGCCTTACCCGAACAGAAACAAAGCGCAATAAAAACAGGCACTTAAGAATTCTGTTTCGCGTTAAAAGCGCGGTTCAAGGGCCAATAGAGGTGGCACGAAGCATGCATGATTTCAGGGTAGATAGGTTTATATAAACGTGATGTTGCGCAAGCAAAATCCAAAGGGAAAGCAGAGACAAAGACAATGATGGGTCGAACCAGCAAAAACCATGGACCTTTGGCCCGGGGCTATGCCTACCCCAGAGCCATCACCTCGGAGGCGACACTAGACGTCACCAGTGGTCACCATTATCAAGCAACAAAGCTAATCATTATCTGCTCTATTTTGGGACCGATTCATTCCAACTTCACCATGAGGAAACCATGCTAAGTCATCAAGAGAGCGTAGAACAGATCCAACGCAACTATGATCTCTCCAAGCCTGTGGTCCTTGTTGCTAAAGGCAAAAGCCTAAAACATGTCCACGACAGTGATAGCTATTACACAGCGAGCCTAAATTCCGGAGGCTATTTCACTGATAGCATTGACTTTCAATTCATCAACGACGCGTCAGTTTATGGTGTCGTCATGTCCCTCTTTGCGGACCGAATTGATAACCTTATCATCCCTACTCGTTTTAATTTCGACCGCGATTTCCGTGACACTTCAGATGAATTCGTCGAAAGTAAATTTGGCTCTTATCCAGAAGGTATTAACCGACATTATATTATTCTGCCGCAATCAGCCGATGAACATATGCCTGTCTATACCGACATTCGTGCATTCGACATTCGCAGTGTCGGTGAGCTGGCCATTGAATGGCTTCGTTCGGTAGGGTTTCAAAATTTCATACTCAACGGGTTTGATCCCGACGGTTCTTTGCACCCTACTTATGAAGCATCGGATGAATTTGGTGAATTCGACAATGCTCCAAAGCATGTGACCAGAGCGCCAGCGGCCTGGTATCAAATGCAGTATCGAAGAATCCTAGAAAAGTTTAATACTTTCAACCTTTCATGGAGCCGTACTGAAACAAACAAATCATTGGACGAAGCACTTCAGGAGCTGGATCCCAAAAAAGTAAAAAGGAATTTTCAGGATTCTGCGCCAAAAGCATTCGACCCCTGGTTCTACGTCGCTACATATCTCGACGTTCGACGCATCTTCTTTAAGGGTCTGATTAAAGACCCTTACGAGCATTACCTGCAACACGGAAGAGCCCAAGGGCGCAACACATATTACATGGGCGACTTCACGGACTTTGACGAAGTCTGGTACCTCAATACATACCCTGATGTAGCTGAACTCATTAGAAATAAAGAGTACTCATGTGCCGCCGAACATTACGCGCGCAAAGGCTGGTTCGAACAACGTGGAAAAAATGAATACACGAACGACCAAGATATTGTCGATTGGCTTAAACAAGATTCTGAAGCCTCCCCGGAGAAAGCCATCCATATAGAGCTTTCCCTCGGGAGATTACCAAAACAGCAACCATCAAAACAAAGTAAAGCTGGATAAAGAAACCAATTAATTTAGGCCCCAGAAACGCCCTTGAACTCAAGGTGGGAACTTACAGGTAAGAGTGAGAAGGAGATTTGTAATGGCTAGCAGCGAAGCAATCACCAGTTCTGTATCGATGATGTACCCTGTTCCAACGACACAAAAAAATATCAGCGACGAAGAATGCAACGACATCCTTCAGGGTGCGGCCGACGTTATCGTTGCTGAAGCGCGGGCAGCTGGTCAACTATTGAACCATCTTGACGAAAACTTTATCGAAGCAGTCTATCATATCGCCAATTGCACCGGTTCAGTAATACTGACCGGGGTCGGCAAAAGTGGGCTCATCGCTGATAAGATATCAGCAACAATGGCATCAACAGGAACGCCTTCATACTTCGTCCACGCAACCGAGGCTATGCATGGAGACCTAGGTCGGATTCAAAAAAACGATACAGTCATCATTTTATCGAACAGCGGAGAAACCGCAGAGGTCATTCAGCTCTTTGAACCCATCAAAGAACTGGGCTGCCTTGTCATCGGAATGACAAGCAAAACCGATTCTACCTTGGCAAAGTACTCCGACATCGTACTGCATATTGGACCAGTAGAAGAAGCTGGCCCGATAGGACTGGTGCCTACGGTCAGCACTACATCGATGCTTGTCCTTGGGGATGCACTCGCTGTGTCTGTATTCAGAGCCAAGGGTTTCAATCGCGCAGATTATGCTCGCTACCATCCAGGTGGTTCTTTAGGCAAAAAGCTTATGACCGTTAAAGAAGCCATGCGTCCGTGTGAAGAAGACGCAACCGTACTCGCTCATGATTCAATCGATCTTGCGCTAGAGCGTATGGGTTCACTTGGGGCCGTCTCAGTCGTGAACGAGAACGACGAGACGATTGGCATATTCACCGATGGTGATCTTAGACGGAGATTGAAACAACCCAACTTTGAACTAACCCATCCTGTTTCAACTGTCATGAGTAAGGCCCCGCTGACTATTCTAGGCACACAACTCGTTGCCGAGGCGGCGCATATCATGAATGAAAAAGGCATTGATCAAGTATTGGTTGTAAACAAGATCAAGAAGCCCATTGGCTGGCTCGATTTACAGGACCTACTTCTACTTGGCCTTCTTTAGTGCATTAGGTGTATCCACCTCGTAAGCTGCTTTAAAAGCTGCCACCAGTCTGGAAACACCGGCCTCGGAGGATTCACAACTTTCATCCCAAAGAAATACTTTTGAATCGCGGAAATACGGATCGAAGTCCTGGCCAATAAGATATTGCAGTGAACTCCAAGTAGTAAGCCAACAAGGAATCCCCAGAGCACTCGCAAGGGAATAATTACATCCATGAATCGAAACCACTGAATCTAGATTCGAAATGAAACCCGCCATACCTTCAAAATCGTAAAAGAGGTCCAAATCTTCGGGGTGGTAAATATCGACATTTGCCCGTTTACTGATTTCGCGACATTCGCTAGCTGCTGAACTCTGATAACCTAAGCTCACAAACTGGATATTCGGAAGTTCTAAAATAGGTAACCACTGCTCAAGAGCTTGAACAAGGTCTTCCGGATTATCTACAGCATCCGATCGCGACTCCCAACACAAACCAACCAGTATTTTCCCATTCGCACGCTCTCTAAGTTTTTTTTCCCAACACGCCTTAACATCGGAATCCGGCACAAGATACGCTTCCTGCTCCGGGAAGTCATCGATGTGTTTACGAAAGAGCCTAAAGCTATCGCTAAAGGTCATTTGATAATCAATAGACGAACAGCGAACTTCTTCTGCTGGTGGATTCTGCCGGGGATAAACCTCAGCTTCGGGAAACGACCGCTGAAATAAAGAGACCAAGCGCCAATCGACCTCAACAACCAATCGAACCCCGTGAGCTAGAAGGTCCTGAAAAATCCGTGAGTATAAAATTTCATCGCCTGGCCCCATGGTAATACGCCGAAGCAACACTTTCTTACCTTTAAGGGGCTGTGATTCCCAGTACGGGTGCGGAAGCACGCCGGCTGCTTGCTCTTGGTCAATCCGCGCAATTACCCGTCTGACAGCGGCCTG
>CAZZDT010000406.1:0-4436 GCA_964652435.1 uncultured Bdellovibrionales bacterium | reverse complement strand
TGCGGGCTTTATTTGCTCAGATTCGGCTTGTTTACAGGTTTGTAACACATCTGAGGACTGTGCGAGCTCTGAGGCCTGCATTGAAAATCTTTGCCAGCGTTACGACGAATACTGCAGCTTGTCATCAGACTGTGAGGCGGGTTGGTACTGCTTAGAAGGCAGCTGTGCCCCGCAAACTCCTCTTGGACAGCAGTGCTCGGGAGATGAAGCATGTGGATCGGGCCATTGCGTTGATGGTTTATGCTGCGATGCGTTGTGCGACAGCGACTGCATGGCTTGTACGAATGCTCTAACGGGTGAGCTCACGGGCAGCTGCGCACCGGTGACAGCCGGGCTTGATCCCGAAGATGTTTGTACCGGACCTTTAGCCTGCAATGGTTCTGGAAGTTGTTTTACCGGAGCCGAAGGCGATAGCTGCCAGGAAGATTACGAATGCATTTCCGGTGAATGCGACAATGGATTTTGTTCGCCTCCGTCATGCGGCAACGCTGAGGTTCAAATTGGTGAAGATTGCGATGATGGCAATACCCTTGATGATGGCAATGGCTGCTCTGAGGATTGCACCCGAAATGACGTTTGCGGCAATGGCATAACCGAATCTCTTTATGAAGTTTGTGATGACGGCAATGTGACCGATGGAGATTACTGCTCGTCGGACTGTTCGGCAGTCACCGGTCTTTGTGGTGACGGCTTCATCCAAATCAACGAAGAATGTGATGACGGCAACGCGGTGGACGATGG
This sequence comes from uncultured Bdellovibrionales bacterium, assembly GCA_964652435.1. GTDB lineage: Bacteria > Myxococcota > XYA12-FULL-58-9 > XYA12-FULL-58-9 > JABJBS01 > JABJBS01. The sequence goes on along the minus strand of CAZZDT010000406.1, from coordinate 3,695 downwards.
AAACGGTTGTTCAGAGCTTTGTTTGGCCAATAGCATTTGCGGCAATGGCATTACGGAAAATGCAATGGAAGCTTGCGATGATGGCAACGTTGCTGATGGTGATTATTGCTCGGCCGATTGCTTAAGCGTGACCGGTGCCTGCGGTGATGGTGATGTTCAAACCAATGAAGACTGTGACGATGGTGATAACGCCGACAGTGGAAACGGCTGCAGTGCCATGTGCACAAATAACTCTGAGTGTGGCAACGGTGCCTTAGAGTCTTATTTTGAAGCTTGTGATGACGGCAATACCACAGATGATGGCAATGGCTGCGATGAGGTTTGTGGGCGGGTTGGTACCTGCGGAGATGGAGTTGTGGACGAGCTTTTCGAAGCTTGTGATGACGGTAACAACAGCGGCGATGACTATTGTGATGCCACCTGTGCCACGGTGACTGGCTTTTGTGGTGACGGCGTTCAGCAGGGCAATGAAGCCTGTGACGATGGCAATACCTTAAACGGCGACTATTGCAACTCGGATTGCTCGAATGTTACGGGCAGCTGCGGCGATGGCTCCATTCAGCTGAATGAAAGTTGCGACGACGGCGCCGTTCTCATTGGCGATGGCTGTTCCAATGTTTGCGCGATTGAGCCCTATTTTGCTTGTGGAGATTCTGCGCCCTCAAGTTGTGAGCGGGTGGTGTTTGTTGATGCCAGTGCCACAGGAGATAACAGTGGGTCGAGCTGGGCCAATGGATATACATCTTTGCAAGATGGACTGGACCAGGCTCAAGCGCTTTATGGAACCCACGGCTACGTTGAAATTTGGGTGGCCGAGGGCACCTACCGCCCAACGCTGGCTCAAAGCCCGTCTACAGATCGCACAGAAACATTTGAATTGGGCAGTGAGATTGTTTTGTTGGGCGGTTTTGCTGGAGGAGAAACGAATCATAAATCTCGGCGGCCTTTAGAGCGTGAAACAATCTTGTCGGGTGATATTAATTTTTCGGGCAACAGCACAGGAAATGCTTATCACGTGGTGGTGGTTCAAAATGGTGAGAGCCCAGTCATTGATGGTTTTGTGATTGAGCTTGGCAATGCAGAAAGTAGCTGCATCAACTGCAATGAAAAAGAAGGCGGTGGCCTGCTAAACTTAGGTGGTAGCCCTAAAGTCTTTAACACTGTTTTTCGAAATAACTTTGCCACGGGTAATTTTGGTTATGGTTCTGCTGTATCCAGTATTGGCGGTTCTCCAACGTTCTTAAATGTTTTGATTCACAGTAACGAATCTCATTCTGCGGCGGTTCGAAATTACAACGCCACGTCTACTTTCATCAATTGCACCATTGTGAATAACGACGCATCGGAATTAACGGGCGGAATGATGAATACCAATGCAACGGTAACCATCTACAATTCAATTCTTTGGGGCAACACATCTTCGAGCGGGGCTTCGGACCAAATTACGGGAAGCTATGAGGCGGATGTGAGATTCTCTGCGGTGCCAGGCTTTTCAGGAAACTTTAACATTTCCACTGACCCCGGTTTAAACAGCGATTTCTACCCAACCAACAGCGCGTGTATCAACGGCGGCACTTACAGTTATTTGCCTTATGACGAAACCAACTCCGATGGCGATGCAAGTACGGAAGAGCGGTTCCCGATAGACTTGGCCGGAAACGCGAGAATCAACGGTAACGATGTTGATATGGGTGCCTTAGAGCAGCCTTAGTGTCATTTTAGGACAAACGTGGCGCCAGGCTCTGTGACCTGAATATCTTGGACTTTGGTTTCACCCTTACTTGTGACGTATTCTACCGCATAAGAGCCAGGACTAAGCGACAAGCCAAGTACCGGAGATTCAAGGGGCGGCTGATTCATGATGCGAATGGTCCCGAATTTTCCGGTTATAATGTTAATGCCGGTTTCAAAGTTGGTGGGAAGTGGCAAATCAAAGCTGTGCCGTTCCCGCTGCTTTTGACAGAGTTGAAAGAAAGCGGTTGATTGCTGAGCTTTTGAAACCTCATTGCGATGGTTATGGATGGTGGCCATGGAGGCATGAAGTTCTGGATTGTAGGGATTGCGCCACTTTACCGCCTCAAAGTGATTTGAGGCCGCATCATAACCTTCACGCTTAAGCTCAAGACGGCCGGCAAGAAGACGTCCATCCGTATCGTCTGGGTGAACATTAAATGACTGCGTCAATAGATTGATGGCCTGATCGCTCTTGCCAAGCATGGAGTAAGCTTTGGCCAATCGATAATTGAGCGTGGGGAATTGGTCTCCCACTTCTTTTCTAGCTTTTTCGTATTCAATCGCCGCGGCTTGATGATGCTCGCGCATTTGCAAGAGCTCTCCGAGACGAGAAAATCTTTGGGCATCCGGGTTTTCCAAGGTCTCCAGCGGGTCTTCTTGTTGTCCTTGGTCCGATTTGGAGTCTTTGAGTGCAATGGTTTGAGGCCTTGCCCCGGGAACCAATGTAAACTTTCGCTTGAGTACCCACTTTTGCCATTTCTTCTCTAAGCGCCCCAATTTAGAGCCGAAGACTTTTTTCAAAGCCGCTTCAAAGCCCAACCCGGCGCCGGTAAGCTCGAGAACTTTTGGGATACTGTCCACCCCGTGGGTTTGTCGTAAATACTCCACAACGGTGAAGACCTCGGCAAATGCAAGAGCCGCGGCCTCTTGAGATGGCAGCTTTGCCATGGATGGGTGCATTTCATCGAAGGTAATAAACTCTTGGTTACGCGCAGCTTCTGCCAATAGCTTTTCACTAAATGGCCCCAAAGCATCCCCTGCGGGACCACGCCAGAGTGTTTCATAGTATTTGGCAATGCCTTCATGAAACCAAATTGGAATTGTGTTTCGTGACTTCTTGGAAATCACAAGATGAACAAACTCATGGGCGATGGTGTCGGCCCAACTGTAGCCATTGGCCGTGCCCAGCGGAGATGTGATCATGAGTCGGTGATACTTGGCTACCGCAATGGTTCCGCTGGTTTCTATCTCCCCAACTGTTAGCCCCGTAGCGGCTGCTAGCCCCAGGGCATCGGGATAAATTTCTACAACAATCTTCTCTTCAAATTCGGCCGGAAGAAAGTCGAGTGCGCCGCCGATTTCTCGGTAAGCATTTTCAAGGACTTCCTGAGCATACGTGGCAGTAATGACATCTTTGTCGATGTAGCGGATTTTGAAATGCTTGGTTTCGAGTGTTTGAAAATACGGGGCGTAGCGAGCGGTATCTTGAACCCGCTGAAAAAGGGAATCAATTTGAGTTGCACCCAGTGCTTTGGCTTTTTCAAGCAGCGCCAGAGCACTTAAGTGCTCACCCCGAAAATACTGAACTCGGCCGGCGAGTATATAGGCATCGATAGAGCTTGGGTTTTCTAAGAGATAGTCCTCGGCCAACTTTCGAGCGTCTTCGAGTTGCCAGGCCTCCAAGAGAGCATGGCCGCTATTGGCTGAAGCCATCGCGTGGCCGTTGAAACAGACAAGAAGCAAAATGAGGCAAAGATGGCGAATCATTTGATCAGCTCCTGGTAATACTTACGGACGGCTTCTTCATAGTTTTGTGGTGCATCTTGTTTCGCAGCGTCGAGCAGTTCTTGGCGAAACGAGGGTCCGCCAGCTTTTTTGTCGGCCCCGGGAAGCTCTACATCTTCCGAGCGCATTTTACGCCCCTGACTCTGTTGATTGTTTTTCCTCATTTGGCTGCTTAG
>CAZZDT010000405.1:0-4437 GCA_964652435.1 uncultured Bdellovibrionales bacterium | reverse complement strand
TGAAGAGCTTTGCGCGCGGTTCGCCGTCTCTCGGCAGAAAACGGAGCACCACACTCACCACACTTCTTGGCACCGTCTTCTGTATATGCACCGCATCTGTAGCAGAGCACTCACGCCTCCAACCCGCTTAAGACTGTCGGGAAAATCCCGGAAATAGCATAGCCAATCCCGGAGAGGCAACCAACTTGTACCGGTGATTTCAAGGGGTTGAATCAAGAAGCGCACTGCACTAGGACCCCGGCGATCACTCGGAAGGAAGAACCATGAAACTCAGTCGTCCCCTCAGTAAAGGCACCTTGGTCAAACGCTACAAACGATTTCTCGCAGATATCGAGCTGGAAAACGGCGAGATCATCACGGCTCACTGTGCAAATTCTGGTGCTATGACCTCGTGTGCAGAGCCGGGACGGCCTGTAATCATTAGTGATTCTGAAAATCCCAAGCGAAAACTTCGTTTCACCTGGGAACAGATCAAGATGGGCCGCACTTGGGTTGGGGTCAATACCGGCACTCCCAATGCGGCCGTGGCCCAGTGGATTGAGGCTGGTAAGATCCCTGAGCTTGCTGGCTATCCCGAGCTCAAACGCGAGGTAAAATACGGCAAAGAAAAAAAGAGCAGAATCGACGTCTATTTAAGCGGAAAGGACAACTCCCCCCCTTGTTACGTCGAGGTCAAAAACGCCACCATGCGTGTGGATGACTACGCCGCTTTCCCAGATGCAGTGACCGAGCGCGGCCGCAAACATCTCCATGAACTGGCTTGGGCCGCGGATCAAGGTGCACGGGCCGTCATGTTCTTCTTTGTAGGCCGAAGCGATTGTAAAAAATTTCGCCCTGCCGATGAAATTGATCCGAAATACGGACAAGCACTTCGAGAAGTAGCTGAGAAAGTCGAACTTTTAGCCTATCGATGCCAATACAAAGCCGATGGCAGTGTTCACCCTCTGGAGAAAATCCCCGTCGAGCTCTAAGGGCTCTCGCCCGACCAGGCTCCCAAGGAGTGGTAACCGGCATCAACGTACATCACATCCCCGGTCATCCCGCGGCCAAGATCGCTCAATGCAAAAACTGCGGCGCCTCCCACATCGTCAATATTCACATTGCGGCCCAGTGGAGTGGTATTGCCCATTTGCTCCAACATCCCACGCATCCCTTTGATTCCGGCCGCGGATAGAGTTTTGATGGGTCCCGCACTGATTGCATTCACCCGAATGTCCTTGGGACCAAGATCACTGGCCAAATAGCGGACCGAGGCCTCAAGGGCTGCTTTGGCCACGCCCATCACATTGTAATTAGGAATCACTTTCTGACTGCCATAATACGAAAGTGTAACTATTGAGCCACCACTTTCGCTTTTCGCCAGTAATTCTTCCATTTCCCTGGTCAAAGCTACCAATGTGTAGACAGAGGCCTCCATGGCCGTACGAAAACCATCCACACTGGTATCGATGAATCGTCCTTCAAGATCTTGTTTTTCGGCAAAAGCAACGGCGTGCACCACAAAATCAAGAGCGCCCCATTTCTCTTCGATGGCCTTGCGGACACCTTTCAACGCTTCAGGATCCGTTAAATCACACGGCATCACCCAATCGGCCCCCAACTGCTCACCAATAGGCTTCACCCGCTTCTCTAGGCGGTCATTTTGGTAAGTCAGCGCAATCTTGGCCCCATGATCAACGCACGCCCTTGCAATTCCGAAGGCGATACTTCGCTCATTGGCCACTCCAACGATTAATCCACGCCGATTTTCCAATAGTTTCATCAATACGATCCTTATCAAAAGCCGGAATATCACAAAGGTTTTGCACACAATACGAAAACCCCATCCTTTATGCCAGAGAACACGGTAGAGTCCGCTTCCGCAAGCTTGCGACACCTCCTCTAGAGGAGTAAGAAGCGGGCCTTAAGAAGTACACTAAAGGGTAAGGGAATCTATACACCATGACATACGAAAAACTTACAGCACCAACCACGGGCGAAAAAATCACCATCAACGAAGATGGCAGCCTCAATGTACCGAACAATCCAATTCTTCCATTCATCGAAGGGGACGGCATTGGACCTGATATCTGGGCAGCCTCCCAGCCTGTTTTCGATGCAGCGGTTGAAAAAGCATACAATGGCGAGCGCAAGATTGAATGGTTTGAAATCTTCGCGGGCGAAAAAGCAGTATCTGAGTACGGCGACAACCAGTGGCTTCCAGAAGACAGCTTGAAGGCCATTCGTGAGCACGTTGTTGCAATCAAAGGACCTCTCACCACGCCAGTAGGCGGTGGTATCCGTTCTCTGAACGTAGCCATTCGCCAGCTATTGGACCTCTACGCATGCGTTCGACCAGTACGTTACTTCAACGGCGTTCCTTCTCCTGTGAAGCAACCAGAAAAGCTCGACGTTGTAATCTTCCGTGAGAACACAGAAGACGTCTACTCTGGTATCGAGTGGAAGCAAGGTACTGAAGAAGCAGCTTCTTTGATCAAATTCTTGAACGACGGTCCAGTGAAGGACCTCGGTAAGAAAATTCGCGAAGACAGCGGTCTAGGCATCAAGCCTGTAAGTATCACTGGCTCTCAGCGCTTGATCAACCAAGCCATCAAGTACGCCATCGACAACAAGCTTCCATCGGTAACTCTTGTTCACAAGGGTAACATCATGAAGTTCACCGAAGGTTCATTCCGCGACTGGGGATACGACCTGGTTGAAGAAAAATACCAAGATGCATGCATCACTGAAGATGACGTATGGAGCAAGCACGACGGTAAGGTGCCAGAAGGTAAGATTCTGGTGAAAGACCGAATTGCAGATGCAATGTTCCAGCAGCTTCTACTGCGTCCAGATGAGTACTCGGTATTGGCTACGATGAACCTTAATGGCGATTACCTCTCTGATGCTTGCGCAGCGCAGGTTGGCGGCCTTGGCCTCGCTCCTGGTGCCAACATCGGTGATGAAGCAGCCGTTTTCGAAGCAACTCACGGTACCGCACCTAAGTACGCGGGACAGGATAAAGTGAATCCTTCCAGCGTTATTCTCTCGGGTGTTTTGATGCTCCGTCACATGGGCTGGACCGAAGCTGCAGACCTGATTGAAAAAGGCATCGAAGGTGCCATCGACAATAAGACCGTCACCTATGACCTCGAGCGTCAGATGGATGGAGCAACTCTGCTCTCATGCAGCGCTTTTGGTAAGGCGATTGTAGAAAATATGTAACCTGGCAGAGGCAGTGCTTGAGACGAGCACTGCCTCTCCTTTTTATCTTTAAGTTAAGAATTTGTATTGAGGAGAATCAAAATGGGAAGAACATTTGAAAGACCAAAACTGGCTATGATCGGTGCCGGACAAATTGGTGGTAACCTGGCTCTTTTCGCAGCTCAAAAACAACTCGGTGATGTGGTTCTCTTCGATATCAAAGACGGAATGCCACAGGGTAAAGCCCTCGACATGTTGCACATGTCCCCTATGCAAGACTTTGATGCCAAGATTCAGGGCACAAGCAACTGGGACGATGTTGCAGGCGCAGACGTTGTTATTGTTACCGCAGGTATCCCACGTAAGCCTGGCATGAGCCGTGATGACCTTCTGGACACCAACGTTAAGATCATGACTGACGTTGCGACCAACCTGAAGAAGCAATGTCCCGATGCATTCGTCATCGTTATCTCGAACCCACTCGACGCCATGGTTTACACCATGAAAGAAATCACCGGCTTCGATGCCAACAAAGTTGTTGGTATGGCAGGTGTGCTCGATTCTGGTCGTTTTGCCTACTTTGTAGCAGAGGCACTGAACGTTTCAGTTGAAGATGTGAACACATTTGTACTGGGTGGCCACGGCGATACCATGGTTCCAGTCATTGAGTATTCAAATGTAGGTGGGGTTCCACTCACCCAGCTGATGGAAATGGACCAGATTGAGGCAATCGCTAATCGTGTTCGTAAAGCAGGCGGTGAAATCGTTGGTTTGCTGAAAACCGGTAGCGCTTTCTACTCACCGGCTGGTGCGGCAATCGAAATGGCAGAAGCGTATCTACGCGATAAGAAACGAGTTTTACCGGCAGCGGCTCAATGCAACGGTGAATTCGGCGTAGATGGCCTCTATGTAGGCGTTCCAACAGTTATCGGCGCCGGCGGCGTTGAGAAGATTCTGGAAGTGAAACTTTCGGACTCTGACAAAGAGCTGATGGGCAAGAGCGTAGACCACGTAAAAGACCTCGTGGAGCAGGTGAAGAAACGCCTCGCATAAAGTCGCATCTACCCGGCGTTAAGCGCTATAGTCTCTGTGTCGCACGACGCGGCAGCAAGCTTCTTCTTACGTCATCTGAATTTGCAAAATCCGTTCAATGGCGTAAGAGGAGGTTCTAGAGTGGTTCCTAGAATAAACGGCGAGATAACGCGCCGTTAGTAAAGAAGGGTTCATCCATGAGTTGGTTGTTAGACTTCGCCA
>CAZZDT010000404.1:0-4437 GCA_964652435.1 uncultured Bdellovibrionales bacterium | reverse complement strand
GAGTTCGTGCTGGCGGCTCTTGGTACCGAAAGCTTTATCGTATTTATCCAGTGCTCCGTTGGGTGCGAAGAGATTGTTGGTGGCGTCACCGCCTTCTGCGTTGGTCTCTTTCATTGGAAACCAGTGACAGTACCAAGTAGGCTTTGCGCTTTTCCATTCTGCAACAAGTCCAGTGACTCGGCCAGTTTGGATAAACTCGTTAGCTACTTTCTTGGCATCACCATCAAATTTTGCATCCAGTGTACTAAGCATATGGCTCAGGTCTTTGTTGCCTTGGGTGCCTTTGAAGAGCCCAAAAAACCAATTGCCTTCGTTGTTGATGGCTCTGGCGGTTTTGACCATTTGTAGAGCTTCGGCTTGATCGATCATGCCAGGAGAGCGAGCACCGTCGGCGGTGAATGCTTGAAATTGATTCACGAGTCGGTTGTCGGTAGCTTTTCCGGTTTTGACGAATTCGTCGACCATGCTCTTCGCGAGTGGGTCAAATTTCGCACCATTTTCAGAGAGCAGCTTGCCCAGGTCTTTTTCACCTTGGTGAGATCTCCAAAGCCCGAAGAACCATGAATTTTCGTCATTGATTTTGTTTGCGTCCTTAAGGAGGCTTCTTGCTTCCTGAAGGTCAACCACACCTGGGGTATTGTCGGTGTCTGAAGTGAACTGAGTAAGGGCGGTTGTTAGGCGTGCATCAATTGCGTTGGACATAATGTTTCTCCGATGTTGTGCAGTCATTATCGGGTCGCATTTGTCGTTGGTGCTTATTTTTTTGAATTGCTCTCTTATTTTAGGTTTTTTGAATTATAACAGGCTCTTACGGGTCTCTTAGGCCCATTCCAAATGGGAAAATCGCGACCATAATCAGCTTGAGGTGCTGAAGTGCGAAGGGGATTCCAATGATTGTAACGGCGCAGATACCTGCCGAAACCAGGTGGGCCAGAGCGATTTCCCAACCAAAAAGGACAATCCAGAGGATGTTAAAGAGAAGGTAGAGTGGCCCGGTTTCTTTCTCGATCGGCACTACATCTTTGCCAAATGGGGCCAAGACAGCGCTGGCTTGGCGAAAAGATTGAAGGCCAAAGGGAATGCCAACAATGGTCATGCAAAGCAGCAGCCCGCCTAGAAAGTAGCCTAATGCAGAAAGCAGTCCACCGAAGATCCACCAAAGAATATTACCAATAAGACTCATATTCCCTACAATAATCAGGTTAAACACTGCGTCAAGGCGATCACGTACGGAATCTCTTGCTCTGATGGTGTATTTGTCACCTATGACTCCGCGGGTGCTTTTGATAACAGCATGGTTATGTGTGGCTTTGTAGGAATGGTTTCCCCTACGGGGGTCGGCTCAGAAATTCATTTAGCGTTGCAAGCGATTCAGCATCGTGGGCAGGATTCTGCAGGTGCGGCGACGATGGAGGCAGACGGCAGTCGCTTCCATGTGCGCCGGGGTCTCGGAACCGTGGTTCAGGCATTGGACGAGAAGGCTGTATCGGCTTTGTCCGGGCCCATTGGTGTTGGCCATGTGCGCTATCCAACCATTGGTAAAGGTAAGTTAGAGGATGCTCAGCCATTCTTTTATCGTCAGCCTGGGGTCTTGATGGCGCACAATGGAAATGTGACCAACTACAACGAATTACGTGATTCGTTGATGGAGCGTTCCATTCATTTGCTCAGCCATTGCGATGTGGAGCCTGCGCTTTGCGAATTTGCCGATGCGCTCATGCAGCGAAGACCGTCGGGCCACACCATGGAAGATGCGGAAGTGGCACTTCTTTCGGTTCTTAAGAAGGTTCGAGGCTCTTTTTCAATTGTTGCCACTTTGATGCTTGACGGCGAGCCCACTTTGGTGGTGTTGCGGGACCCCTATGGGATTCGTCCGGCAGTCATCGGTAAGCGCAGTGATGGGGCATGGATTGCCAGCAGTGAGTCGGTGGCTTTGGATGTCTTGAGTTTTGAAGTCGACAGCGAGCCGCAGCCGGGTGAAGCGCTTTTTCTGCGTGCCGGCCAGCCCATCATTCGTAAAGTACTGCATTCTGTCCGCTCAACGCCATGCGTATTTGAACATATCTATTTTGCTCGTCCTGATTCTGTGATGGATTCCAAAAGTGTTTACGAGCAGCGTCTTGGTTATGGCCGAGCTCTGGGGCAGCGTATTCGTGAGAAGGGTGTTTCGGGCAATGTGGTTGTTCCTGTCCCGGATACTTCCAGACCAGCTGCGGCTTCCATGGCCGAAGAACTGGCGCTGCCGCTGCGTGAGGGGATTATTAAGAACCGTTACAGTGGTCGCACGTTTATTATGCCTGACCAGAATACGCGTAATGCAGCGCTTCTTCTCAAGCTTAATCCACTGCCCGGCGAGTTAAGAGGCCGTGATGTTCTTTTGGTGGACGATTCTATCGTTCGAGGAACAACACTTAGACGGGTTATTGAAATGATTCGTAAAGCGGGCGCTCTGAGTGTTCATCTCGCGATTCATTCCCCGCCGGTCAAGCATCCGTGTTTTTACGGTATCGACATGTCCACTGAGGATGAACTTTTTGCTCGCAAGTTTGATGGGACCCTTGAGGAGATTGAGCTAGCGGCCGCTAAGGAACTTGGAGCTGATTCTTTAACTTATCTTCCAGTTGAAGTGGTTGATAAAGTCTTCAAGAGTTCAAGATGTGCGGCGTGTTTTGACGGCTGTTATCCTCAGCCTTTAAGCCAAACGGATAAAGACGGCATTGTCGGGGACCGCCTGAGCGTTCAAAAGCCTTAGTGGATTACTCGGCCCGTACCAGTAAGGTCACGAAAAAGGGCATATCCTCGCAGGTGAAATCCACACGGCAAGCTACGGACGCACCGGGAAATCGAACCGAGTAGTTGGTTCCGTGGGTAACCACCGGAAGTCCGAGCTGGCAGCTGCCTTCTAGCATCGATTTAAAGCTACCCGCTGTAATATTGGCCAGCTCACCCATGGCATCTTCGATGTGCTCCAATGTGACCTCATCGGCTCCAATGGCAAACATTCTTGAAGAGCAAAGATTAGCAAAGCGATTGGGCACAGTTAAGGAAACAACACCCTGCCAGTGGCCGGTAATCTGAACGCTGGAGGTCGTAAAACTGGAGTCCACGACGCTGCTTGGTTCTGAGCAGGGACTTGCGTAAAGCTCTAGAACTGCGTCAAAAAGATTCGCTGTGACCAGTTCCAGTTTGTCTCGGGTTGATTCCATAGGTCTTTCCTCACCAAGTACCCAAAATCTATCATATTTTCGGCCGACCTCCAGAATTTTCTATTTTACGCAATGTTCACTTAGGCTTGAGACGACCCCGACAATTCCCTATCCTTTCAGTAGGGAGGTGTAGACCTATGATGAACTCGAAATGGCTCCTTGGGACAGTGCTTGTTGTATCCATGGTTGGATTGGATGCTTTTGCGGCAGAAAAACCCGGCGCATACAAAGTAACCGGCCCAGAAGGTAAGGAAGTTGTGGCCGACCAGGGCAGTGGTTTGCAATGGCAAAAAGCTATTGAAACGAAGCTGAACTGGAAGCAAGCCCGTGAAATGTGTGATGGGCTGAACTATGGCGGTAAAGATGATTGGCGCTTGCCCTCCCGTAAAGAGCTGATGACCATTGTTAAGTACCGTTTGAACAATCCTGCTTCAGACTTTCCGGGTATGCCCGCGGTTTATTTTTGGTCGTCATCGACTTCCTCTGAAAGTGAAGGCTTTGCCTGGGGAATTAACTTTCGAAACGGCAGCTTAAACAATTACGACAAGGCTTCAACACAGCACACACGCTGTGTACGAAGTGAGTAGTTCTTAGCACTAAGCCCAACCTCGTTGGGCTTACTTTTCTTACCGACTCCGAATCAGTTGCCGCGCCGCCAGTGCCTGGATGGTTGCCTGGGGGTGGCTCTGTGACCATTTCTCTAGAGTTTTCTGAGCATCCGGTAGGGTCATAAGGGCCAGGGCGGAAACAAGGGTTCGGCCTATTTCTTCGCTTGCTGCCTTTGAGATTTCTTCAAAAGAGCTGATGGCTGGTGCGTGGGACAGTTTCCCTAAGCCTATAATCGCGCTGCGAACAAGGTATTCGTCTTTGTTGCCTAGGAGAGACATAAAAAGCGATGCGTCCGTGGTGGTTGGTTCTCGTGCCAATTGACTTGCGGTGAGTGCGTGAAGCCTGGCGTCGATGGAGGGAGTTTTAATGATTTCATGGGCAATCGGACGCCACACTTTGGGCTCTGCTTTAAAGAGCATAACCACGGCACCGTGTTGAGAACGAAAGTCTTGTTTTGCATTTTTACTGATGCGCAAAAGATTCAGTGCTTCTTGTTTACCAACATGGGGCTTAACATCGAGGCTGGCAATCAAGAGATCACGGATGGTTTCAAACCCCAGAAGCGGATGAATTCTGTCGGCTTCAAGCGTTTTAAAGGCAGTACGAAAAAGTCCTGCGGTGC
>CAZZDT010000403.1:0-4449 GCA_964652435.1 uncultured Bdellovibrionales bacterium | reverse complement strand
GGTCGAGTTTACTCACCACCATGTGTGGTTTGGGTTTACTTTTGAATGTGCATTTTAGGCGCAAGGCTGTTTGAGTCTTCTCACCTTTTAATCGAAGCAAAAAAAAAGCGGACATGAAGTCCGCTTTTTCGTTTTGTGCTTTGGCTGGGTTTAGCTGGTGTGCTTGGCCAGTGCTTCATCGAGCTTGGCTTTAGAAACCAGACCTACCATTTGCTCAACCACTTCACCGCCCTTGAAAATAAGGATGGTTGGGATTGCCTTCACTTCGTAGTTCTTAGGCGTGTTTGGGTTTTCATCGATATTCATTTTGCAGATCTGAGCTTTGCCGGCGTAGTCGGTAGCAGCCGCTTCAATCACTGGAGTCAGTGCACGACAAGGTCCGCACCACTCAGCCCAGAAGTCTACTAGGGTTGGCAATTCAGCTTTAAGTACATCTGCTTCGAACCCATCATCAGTAAGATTTACGATTCCTTCACTCATTGTTTTCTCTCCGAATATCTCAAGGAGCCAGGACAGTCGGCCTTGGGCTCTTCTGGTGAGCGGCTAATATGGATAGGAGTGTGCCTGATTGCAATGGATTGTTTGGCATAATTTGGTCAGGAAATGACCTAAGAGATCAGGGCAGAGGAGCGCTTGGGACCTCTGAGAGCTTTTCACTGCGATTTTGCTCAGTAATATTACCGATTTTGAGCGGAACTGGCTCCAAAAGCCATTGGAGATTGGCCTTTCCAAGGGCGCTCACAACTTTGAGTTTGAAGTGATCGCTGCTGGATTTGATGACCAATCGATTCATGGGATCGGCCAATTTAAAGCGGACGAGGTAGGCCTTATCGAACCTTCCAATATAGGGGTAAACGGCTTGAAGGTTCGCGTCGATTTTCACGGGGATAATTTCGGTGGGTGATACCGAAACATCGTCATCACCCTCTAAACTAAGACGCCAAATAGAATCCGGTTTGGCAAGGTCATTCCATTTGCGATCTGCCGTGTACGCTGACACAAAAAATGTGAGGTATTGTTCGATGTCGTGGGTGAGATCGACCAGCTCTCGCCGCGTAATATTTCCACCGTGGCCATAGATTTCTGGAAAGGCCAGTGCAAAAACTCGCCTAAACTCAGGTGAGTGAAAGGTGGCGGTCACAAACATTTTGCTGTCGAGACCTTGATAGATTTTGGCTGATCGGGTCCAGGTTTTGAGAACCATATCATAGTCTGTGGGTTCAAGGACTCGGCTGGGGCCATGTAGAACGCCACGAGGTATCTGTGCCGCGCATGCACCCAGGCCAATCACCATAAGGCATAGACTGCATATTTTCATGGTCTGACGCATTATCGAGGGCATCAACTGCCGTTCCTTTCAGCTGAACTTTCAACCAAACTGACGTTACCGCGATGCTGGGCGCGGTGCGAGAGAGAAACACTGGGGCTTCGAATATCACCGTGAATTCGCGCTCCATCCAATACTTGCAGGTCTTTTCGGCTGCGGACGTTTCCGACGATTGTACCCGCCACCGTTATAATATCAGCTACAATATCTCCACGGACAACACCTCCGGCACTTATTTCAAGGTTGCCGATGATGTGAACGGGCCCTTCAACGTAACCTTCGATCACTAAGTTTTCTTCAAGCCGAACACATCCTTGAAGTTTCAGCTCTTTTCCAATGGTGGAGGGAGCCTCTGGACTGCTCAGAACTATCTTACTCACGAGCCGCTCTGCATATCGACGTTGCCCTTAAAGGAAGCCCCCTCTGCGATATTGATACGGGGGGCCCGGATGTCACCGACCACGCAAGCAGAACTTTTTAGCTCAACCCGTTCCGCTGCTTGAACATTACCAATGACATGTCCTGCGATTTCGACGACCTTGGCTCGTATTTCGGCTTCGACCACTGCTCCGGCTTCGATGATAAGAGCTCGCCCAGAACTGAGTCGTCCTCGAACGGTACCTTGGACAACCAAGTCCTCGTCACCACCGACTTCGCCGTCGATGACCATTGATGAGCCGATGATTGAACTGGCCATGGTTGCACTCCTTTATGGTGCCTTCTTGCACCGAATCCGACCCTCCTAAGTTCCAACACTCGCTTGTGAATTTCAAATAATCGGCAAGATCCATAAATGGGGGTCTGTGTAGGTGCGCATCCTACTTCGCACTGGAAAAAGCCAGCTTGAATCCCTCTTCAGACCCAAGATCGGCCCATAGTCCCCGGGATTACGTTCTATTGCCCAAATCATTGAAAGATGGGGGCTCCGAAGATGGTTAACTGAATGCCCATTCGTCAATCGTTACGCACTCCTCTTTTTGATAATTGGCTCAATGCGTCGTAAAAGAACTCATTAATCTTAATGATTTCAAATGTTTACTGTTTTTTGGCGGGGCTTCAAAAAGCGGCACGGAAAGTGCTTGAGCCTTGGCGCACGACCGCGACGGTACGCGCTGAATAGGTTGTACAAAATATAGAATGCGCCAAGAGCGCTGAATCCATTAGGAGACGCAGCTGTGACCAAGCCAAATTATAAAGATAGCCCAATCGCCATCATCGGCCTTGGGGGAAATTTTCCCGATGCTTCTCATGTAGAGCAATTCTGGAAGAATATCTGTGACGGTCACGTTGCTATTGGGGAAGTACCGGCTGAGCGCTGGGATACTGACCTTTATTACAGCAGCGATCGCCAGGCGCCGGACCGCACGTACTCAAAAATTGGTGCGTTCGTCAAAGATGTTCGTTTCGACCGAAAGCAGTTTCGCATCCCGCCGCGCACGGCCCAATACGTAGACTTCGTTCAAAAGTTGGCGTTGACCGCAGTCGCTGATGCTCTTGAAGATGCCGGACTTGAAGTGTTCGCCGGACAGGAGTCAGGGCGTTTATTTGACCGAGACCGAACCGCCGTCATTTTGGGAAATTCCATGGGCGGGCAATCTGAAGATTTAAGTAACCTGCGGGTTTGGTTTCCAGAGGTCACGAAGCGTTTGAAGCAAAGTCCACAATTGGCCAAGCTTTCTGAGGCTGAGCGTGATGCGCTGATGCTCGACTTGGAAACCCGCTATAAGTCTTGGCTTCCCAACGTAACCGAAGATTCTATGCCGGGTGAGTTGGCGAATTGTATTGCTGGTCGCGTGGCCAACGCATTCGATTTGAGAGGTGCCAACTATACCACCGATGCAGCTTGTGCGGCTTCTATGGCAGCGATGAAAACTGCTGCCGATGGCCTGCGCATGGGTGATTATGACATGGCCATTGTTGGCGGCGTTGATCAAACCATGGACCCGCCAACATTTGTTAAGTTCTCCAAGATTGGTGCACTCTCCGCAGATCACAGCGTTCCTTTTGATGAAAAAGCCAATGGTTTCGTCATGGGCGAAGGCTGCGGCATTTTTATTATGAAACGCCTTGAGGATGCAGAGCGTGATGGCGATAAGATTTATGCATTGATTCGCGGTGTTGGTGCCTCCAGTGACGGCAAAGGTAAAGGGATTACCGCGCCCAACCCACGCGGACAGCGTATGGCCATTGAACGTGCCTATAAAAACGCCGACCTGCCCATTGAAAGTGTTTCTTTGTTTGAAGCCCACGGAACCTCAACCAAAGTGGGTGACCGCGTGGAACTTCAAGTTCTCACAGAAGCTCTCCAGAAAACGGGAATGGAGCCTAAGGGAATTGCCATCGGTTCTGTGAAGTCTATGATCGGCCATTTAAAGAGCGCGGCGGGCGCCGCGGCCATGATTAAAACAACTTTGGCTCTGCACCATAAGATGCTGCCACCAAGCGCGAACTTTGTTCGCCCAAGCGAAGACTCACCGCTGCATGATGGCTTTCTCAAGGTGAACACTCAACTCACTCCATGGGAAAACAATGGTCCTCGCCGAGCGGGTGTTAGCGCCTTTGGTTTCGGTGGAACAAATTTCCACGTGGTGATGGAAGAATATGCTCGTGGTGGCCACGCGCACTTGGCTCAAACACCTTCAGGTGAAAAGAAAATGACTCAAACAACAACTTCTGGCTTTCAAGCAAAAGCAAATCCTGCATCAAATAAGAGTACGGTTTTGGCCGAACTCACTCAGATTTTTGCGGAGCAAACTGGGTACGATGTGGAAGAGTTGGAGCCAGAATTTCAACTTGAAGCAGACTTGGGAATCGATACGGTTAAGCAGGCCGAGATTTTTGGAATCATTCGAGAGCGTTATGGCATCAGCGAGCAATCAGAGTTCAAGCTTTCTGAGGTTCAAACACTTAACCTAATTGTTGATTATGTTCTTTCTGGAAGCACGGTTGCTACAGCTGAAGCAGCACCAGTGGTCGAAGTGTCCGTGCCAAATGAGCCAGTGAACACGGTCATTGTTTTTGGTGGGGTGGACCGCGCAGATGTTTTGGCTAAGGCTTCAAGCTTAACCAACCAGGCCACAAGCTTCCCAAGTGACTTTGTAGAAGCACGAACTCAAGCAGCC
>CAZZDT010000402.1:0-4469 GCA_964652435.1 uncultured Bdellovibrionales bacterium | reverse complement strand
CAAAAAGCTAAACCGCAGTGGATGGGGGCCGTTGGCGGCCAAGAAAGCGCGCACGTGAGCGCTCTCTGTATGCGCTACCATCCACCCAATAGGTCCACCCCAATCATGAGCAACAAGAATGACCGGGTCTTTGCTTACCAGTGGAAGTAAATTCACAATGTCTTGGGTGAGCTTTGGAATGGTATAAGCATCAAGCTCTTCAGGCTTGTCAGAGATATTGTATCCTCGCTGATCCGGCGCAACCAAACGATACTCCGTGGCCAACTCATCCATGACTGAATTCCAGCTGTAATGAAATTCAGGAAAACCATGAAGGAAGACGACGGTTGGTCCACTGCCCCGGCACGCCACATTCAAAGACACTTCACCCACATCAATCATGCGCTGCTCGCGTTCATCGACAGGGCAATCGTCATGCCATGCATTGGGGTCGATAGGTTCTGACTCAGTATCGGTCGTATCACCGCTGGTATCAGCTGGCGTATCGTCTTCTGATTGAATGCCAGCATCGTTTTGAGATTCTGAGCATCCCACAACACCGAAGAAAACAAATCCAAGCAATAAAACAAAATGCTTCTTCATCAAGGTCTCCCCAAGCTAAACCTGGAAAGTACCTACTACCAGCGCCACCATAAATCTAGCACCGGACCCAGTCCGGTATCTGTAACCGCCACCGACTTGGTCCCAGAAATAAAGGGCGTTCGCCCAATACCGCCGGCAATCCTAAACATCCCAAAGGAGTAGCCATACACAAAACTTCCGCCCCAGCTCCAAGGTTCCTCATCAAATGCAAACGGAGCAATGACCACATTGCGCCCTTCTACATAGAGTTGCAAAAGATGGTTTTCACCCAGAACCCAAGTCAGACTTGTCCCGGCAGCTATGGCCTGGGTCTCCCACTCTGTCTGCCATTTCTCATCAGACTTATCATGCCCAAAGCCCCACAGGTCAGGTCCAGAGTCCAAAACCCAATGGGTATTCCAGGACAAAGTCAGTGAAGGTACAATTCGCCAAGACGCCACCAGTCCTGCTTTCAGACCCAAATGGGAGCGTTGGGACTCATAAAAAGCCCGGCCAAAGAAAGACTGCGTAAAACCCGCCTCAAGCGATAGAACCCATTCGCCCTCAGTCAATAGACGGTACTTACCCATCAAAGACGGTGATAGAAGAGCCGTGCCCAAAAGGTCCAAAGAAAGAGTCACATCATCGTTTAAACCCACCTGAGCCTTTTGCAGGCCCACACTCCACTCGCCCCGACGAAGCGTATAGGCGGTGTTACTTAGATAAGGAGCTCCATACTTCCAGGTGGGCTCAAACACTTCAGAAGCATAACCCTTGGTTACATCTTCTTCGTAAGGCACCGTATACATTTCCCGGTCGCGCACCTGATGGTTTGCACCTTTGACCAAAGCAACCTTTTGCATCAGTACGGCCGAAGGCAAACGTTTCTTGATGTAATAGTCCCCCTCGGGCAGCCAGAGTTTGCGCTGCGGACCGCGCTGCTTGTTTACTTCGGCCACCACCTGATCCCGAGCTCTATCGAAAACGAGATAACTTCCGGCGACGCCATTGCCGAATGTCATCACCGAAGGCATTTTCAGCCAGCTTATGACCAACTGCTTCTGTCCCGTGATCTGATACTCATAGGTGGGATGTTGCAAACCGGTGCGCGATTCGGTCGAGCGCGCCAGAGTATGCTCGTAACTATAAGAGTAAGCCTCTTGAAGGGTTACCTTTCGGTCCTGATTGCTATCCGCGGCCCCCCGCAATCCGCTCACAAAGAAATGCGAGAACAAAGAGCCGCCTAGATCATCGCGCTCAACCGATGCCTCTTCGGCAGTACTCGAGGTAATGAGCACCGCACCCTTCACGGCGGGTTCATGGGCCCACTGAATGTCTACCCCGGGGCGCATCGTGCCGCCCTTCACCTGAGTCATGGCACCGGATTCACAAGAATCCAAAATAGCTACCCTCACCTGCTTGGTCTCGTCCTTTAAAAACGCACGAATCTCCGACAGAGGTAAGTCTCCACCCTGAAGATGAAGACCTTTTTGATTGGCGTGACCCGAGTAATAAAAAATCACTTCCTCGGAGTTATGTGTTTCACTGCGCAGGGATTCTAGCGAAGCCTTTAAAGCCTCAGCCGATGGGTCCAAGAGAAGGATTGCATCCTTGGCTTGAACGCCCCCAAGCTCTACCAGCACATCACGCATTTTTTGAGCATCGCTGTGCGCATAACGCAACGGCACCAAACCAGGAGGCGCCACATTCGATCCCACCAAAAGCGCCCGACGCTGCGCCAGAGCATCCGGTGCAGCAAAAAGCCCCATCACAAGACACAACGCAACAAAGCCCGGCATCAAACACCGGGCAATCCATGGATAGATATTCTCATTGCTTTGGATCATGGTTTCTTCACAACCCAAGAAGCTTGATAAACACCTTTGGGTAAATCTGCCATCGAAGCATCTGCCGCAAGGCTCATTCCGCGCACATACCCAAGCATAGCCTCTACCGATAGAGGTTCGGAACTCGTAAAAAGTACAAACCTTTCAAAGCCCGGCGCATCATCGAGTTCATAGGAGTTCGGAAGGTTGAAGGGAGACTCCACCAGCTTTGTGGATTCGCCACCCACTGGAAAATGCTGAGTCACTTGACCATTGCCATCCACAGAACACACAACTGCATATTGGTCTACTGCCCCTACAATGCTTAGCTGCAGACGATCTCCTTCTTGAGCCAAAACACCAGCATTCAATCGCTCCAAGCCATTGCCAACCACCTTATGAACGACAATATAGGATTCCATGCCTTTCATGCGTACACCTGGGTCTTCATCCAAACCTGGACGAACCATGACCACCGCAAATACCGCGCAAGCGGCAACCACTGCCCAACGCATCAACTGCTGCGAAAAGCTCGCCTTCGCCTCCAATGCCTCGTTGCCCTTAAGCTGACGCAATCTAGATTCCACCTCACGTTTAACATCAGCCACCGGGTGGGCCTTCAGAATATCCTCGTTGCTGGCAGCAATGGCCTGAAACCGGGCCAAGGCCTCAGCATCTTTATCCAAAGCTCCCTGAAGTGCTTGGGCCTCGCCTTCACTTAACTCGCCAAGAGCCAGACGCTCCAAATCAAAATCTGCAATATAGGGCTGGCTCATACGGTAGCCTCCATAAACGCTTTGGACTTCTTCTGAAACACGCGCAAACGCTTGCGCACACCGGATACCGACAGGCCAACCATGTCGGCCACCTGCTCCAATGTCATGCGATCTACGTAATGCAACACAGCCATGGTCCTTGTTGAGGTTTCTTCCTGTTTAAACAACTGCCCCAAAAGCGACCGAATCTCGGTCATGCTTTCCAAATTTTCATCGTGGGCAATCATATTCAACAAGCGTTCGTCGCGAGTCTCTGGATGCCGCACCTTGGTGCGAATCCGATTCAAGCAAATGTCCGTCGCCATTTTGTAGAGAAGGGACGACGGAGAAGTTAGCACCAGCTTCTCTTGGCGCCTGAGAACCTGCACGAATACATCGTGCATGGCATCAGATGCCTCATCCCCCTCTCCAAGCAAACGCCGGCATCGCCGAAGCACCATCGGCCCGTAACGCTCGTATATCTCTTCAATTTCGATAACCAATTACCTCGTGCTACCTATGAACCACCGGAACCGAAAGAATGTGTCACCTCTCATTCAAAAAATAGTGTTTTTATGGTTCCACCACAAACTACGCGGTGCGTCGTAAATAAAAATACCTAAAATGAAAATTGCGGTGACAGATTTTAGCCGCGTCGGTGGTACATAGGTGGACAGCCCTTGGCTCGCAGGTCATGGTACACCTTAATACCTGAATCATGTTGGAGAATGTTTAATGATTCACTTTTCAAAGCCTCAACGCACGCTCACTAAAAAGTGCTTAGGCTGGCTCACATGCTGCAGCTTGATACTCATAGCCGCATGCACCCGAAGCACCGTCACTCCCCCCGAATCTCCCCTCTTGGCTCTCACACCCACTGAATTCAACAATACCATTGCCGACCTTTATGCTTTCCCGCGCAATGGGGACAGCTGGCCAGAGCCTCACCCTATCGCCGACACCATCGCACCACCTTTGGGTGAACGGGCTGGACTATTCGGCCAAGCTCCCGTGGAAATTCCACCATGGCCGTGGAGCTTTCCCGATGAAATCGGCTTAGACGATTTTGAAGGCATGAGTGACGGGCAAATCCCATCGCCCTATCAAATTGAAGAGATTCAAAAGGCTGCCAATCATTTCGCGGCTTACAGCTTAGTCTCTAGCATCTTTTTCACCTGCGATGATTGGGAAAGCTTAGCCCAAGAGGAAGCCACAGCATGCGGATGGGAGTCACTCCTGCGCTTTACCCAACGCGCATGGCGACGCCCTATCACCGACTCCGAAAGAGACCGGCTCGAAAACTATTGGAACCAAATCCGCGCGGAAA
>CAZZDT010000401.1:0-4496 GCA_964652435.1 uncultured Bdellovibrionales bacterium | reverse complement strand
ATTCTTCCTTCTGCGCGAAGAGCTGCAAGGGCTCATGAATGGAGAATCCAAAGACTGGAATACCATTACCCAAGAGCGACGCCACGCCCTCGAGTATCAAAGTACCCTGCGCTTTCCGGAGGTATTTACCGGCGCAGCCGAGCCCTGGACACCCAGTGACCTCACCGGCGGGGGCGAAGGCTGGCTACGGGGCAAACCTGTGAGCCGTGGGTATGTAGAAGGCCCAGCACGAGTGGTTACAAGCCTGGCGGAAGCATTAGAGGTGGAAGCTGGCGAAATTCTGATTGCTCCGGTCACGGATGTGGGCTGGACGCCCTGCTTTGGCGTGATTTCCGGTGTGGCCACCGAGGTTGGCAGCGCGGTTTCCCACGGTGCGGTGGTGGCCCGCGAATATGGCCTACCTGGTGTGGTGAATGTGCAAGGCGCCACCCACGTGTTTAAGACAGGCGAAATGGTGGTCTTGGATGCCAACCGCGGATTGCTTTACCGAAAAGGCATCGAGCCTCCGTTGGACACCTAAAACCCACCTGCCATATAAGTCCCTGAAATCAAGATACTTATATCGCTCCTTAATTGATCAAGCCCCCAAATAAATCCGACGATGTGACTCAAGTTTTTCTCAATCCAGTCGATGCTCCCAACTGATAAAGAAGGGAATCTCTATGCATCCTCATATTCCTCACTTGGAGCTCCTCAAAGAGCGTGGATACGAGCCAAAAAATCTTCTTGATATCGGTGCTTGCTTTGGAGAATGGACTGAAGCTTTCCATGCGGTCTTCCCAAACACGAATGCCCTGCTGATTGAAGCTAACGAAGAACGTCGTCCTGCTCTGGAACAATTCGGGCAACCTTACGAGGTGGCTCTCTTGGGCAATACAGAAAAGTCCTCATGTACGTTTTACGTGGGGGATGCCGCATCAACAGGTGGCAATAGTATCTATCGCGAAAACACAAACTTCTATTTTCGCGAAACCGAAGTTCCGATGCATACCCTAGACCGATTACTGGCCGATACCAATCGGTCTGAAGTTGAATACGACTTCATCAAACTCGATGTGCAAGGTGCAGAATTAGATATTCTGAAGGGTGCCACCAATACTCTGAAAAATACTCAGTTCATCCTAATGGAAGTTCGTATCCTTGATTATAACGAAGGTGCGCCAACTTTTGCCGAGGCAATTGCATTCATGGATGAAGCCGGTTTCAGACTCTGTAACCTCTTTGAGATGAACTCATGGCTCGGAACTGCACTTCTAAGCGAAATGGACGTGCTATTTGCTCGTAAGGACTCTTGGGTTTTCACCCCACCGGTCACCACCAGTGCTCCCTCCGCTCCGCCCGCTACGCAGGCACAAATTATTCAGCGGTTGTTACCCATCCTCTCCCCACAAACGCCAAAAAGCATTGTGGTCACTCATAATAGAAATGACACATTGATCGCGAGCTACCTCGAGAGCCAATTTCATCAGCTTGGCATTCAGTGCCAGACAACCAGTGAAGAGCAGCTTAAGCCAGATCTCTCTCCCGGGTCAGTCATCTACGTTCTGCCAGGGTCATTAAACACGCAACTGCGACAGGATATCGTGAGTCGCGGTTGCATCAGTATTACGGGCTATCCAGAACTGGTTGAAAAAGGCGACGTGTCATTGGGGTTAAGCCTCACCGAGGATAACCGAATGAAAATCATTGGCTCGGTCGATGCGCTAGACCGTGCAGGCATTCAATTGCCAGAGTTCTTTCAAAATCGCATCGAAATGATAGCCGCGTAAACAACCGACCGGACTCTCTCCCCAAATTATTGATGGCCCACTGGAATATTTCCAACGGGCCCGGTGTTTCCAAGATAAACCTTGAAGAAACCGGAAAAAATCATGTCACCTAAAGCGCTGCGCGTTCTCGTTCTTGCCTCGTGCTTCCTCTGCATCATGGCCGCCAATGCCAACGCCAAAACCGAGCGTACCGTCTCGGTGGTGGGTACGGCTACCACCCAAGTGGTTCCAGACATGGTGGTTTGGAAAATATCCACCACTTCGAGCAACAAGAAGTTAAGCGTGGCCAAAGCAGAGAGCGACCGTAAAATCAAAGCAGTGCTCAATACTGCCCGCTCCCTTGGCGTGGCCCACCAGGATATTCAAACCGGGCATATGGCGGTTCAGCGTATTTATGACCATGGCAAGTTTACCAGTCAGCGCGGATTACGAAGTTACAGAGTGACTCGAGAAGTGACCATTACCCAGCGAGAGATCTCTCGATTTGACGAGATTCTGTCCAAGCTCATTCAGGCATCAGATATGGAAGTTCGCTATACCCTGGAGTCTTCCATACTCACTTCCATTCGAGATGAAACGCGGCTTAAAGCCGTGAAAGCCGCCAAGAAGAAAGCCAAAGCCATGGCCGGTGCCTTGGGTGCGGGTTTAGGTAAAGTTTTAACCCTTACCGAAGACAGCTACCGAGGCGGCTACAACCAGCCCATCACCAACACTGTGAACTGGTACGAAAATGGAAACGATTATGGCCGCGCCAAAAGTATTCCACAGGAGCCATCCACCATGGCGCCGGGAACCATCGATGTAAAAGTTTCCGTGGCTACAGTGTTTGAGCTTCGCTGATTTCAATCAGCGGCCGCACTCAAGGGCAAAAGCTTCGTGTTCTGCAAAACAAGGGTTGTTCTCATCTACATCATCACCAGAACAGTCTGAGTTTTCAGTCGAGCAAGTTAGAATGGCAGTATAGAGCGACATGCAGGTTTCGCTCATGTTGCCAAATGGCTCTGCCTCCGACGCCATCATTGTATCACACTCACCCAAAAAGGTTTCTCTGTCCGCCACTCCGAGAGCACCACAAGCTATTTCTTGAGCAGCCATTGCTTCACACATCCCGGAGTGAGCACTGTCGCTGCCGCTATCACCACATGCAACCAAAGCAAAAACAACCAGTGTAGCCATCATCGTCATCATCCATTTCATGGAATTCTCCTCATCGAAAAGTTGGGATGCACTTATCCCCAAAGGAAGTGGAAGACCATCATTCATCAGAGAAATTTAAAGCTTAGGCATGGCCTGGCGCGCGGCTTCGTAGTCTTCCACCAACTCTTCAACGATGGCTTCAATGCTCTTGGCCTCATCAATCAGGCCTACAGCGTGGCCAGCACTCCACACCTCTTTCCAGCGAGCCAATGGATTGCCCGAGGTTTCCCCCGCTCGAAATCTATCCAAGCTGGGCTTAAGCCAGTTGGCGTGGGTACCGGACACTTCATTGGAATACTCGATGTCTTCCGGTGAAGATTCCAAAATCAACTTCACATAGTCTTCTTGAACCTGCGCCTCTGGGCTGGTGATAAACCGCGTGCCCACATAAGCAAGATCTGCCCCCAGAGCCATGGCACCGGCCACACCTGCACCGGTGGCAATGCCGCCCGCAGCAATCACCGGAATATCCAGCTCTTTCTTAAACCATGGCCAAAGAACAAATGGCGAAATGGTTCCGGCATGACCACCGGCCCCGCCGGACACCGCAATCACTGCGTCGACTCCGGCCTCGGCTGCTTTCTTGGCGTGCTTAAGCTTGATGGCATCATGAAACACCAAAATACCCTTTTCATGGGCCCGCTCAATCAAGCTTGCGGGCGTTCCAAAGGCCGTAATCAGCGCCGGTACTTCGTACTCGATACAAGCTTCGAAATCTTCCTCAAGACGCGGGTTGTATTGGCTGTGCACAATGAGGTTCACCGCAAAGGCGCGGTCCGTTTGGGAACGGATATCTTTCAGCGCGGCGCGAAATTCATCGTGGCTGCGGTAGTTCAATGCGGGCACCCCGCCCAGAATCCCCGCCCGCGCACTGGCCACCATCATCTCCACATTGGAAATGAGAAAGAGCGGCGCACACACAATGGGATAACGCAGTTCCAAACGCTGAGACAAAGTGGGTACGGCAGTCACTGGCATCTCCAAAACAAGGTTCAGCGAGAAATGAATTCAACGCCCCAATGGTAACCGAAACGGGTTTGAAGGGGCAGCGTTTTTGGCTAATTGTCCGTAAAGATTGGTCAATGGAACAAGTATGGGGGTTTTCCAAGCTTTAACTATCTGAAGATTACGGCGCGGTTTTTACCAAACGAAACCCATTGGCAAGCGGACGCAAAAAGAGAGACCCACCTGGTACCAACAGACTTTGCTTCGCGGCGGCTCTTGCCTTCATTGCATTATGTGACCAACTCCCGCCGCGTAAAAGACTTGCCCTCTCTAAGCCGACGGGATCGGTCAACTCGGCTCCATCATCTTCAAGCTGCGGGCGCGAAGCCCATACCCACTCTAAAACATTGCCCGACATATCATAAAGCCCCCAGTTGTTGGGGGACTTTTGCTTCACCGAATGCGTGCCACAGTTTTCCACGGTCTCCTGCAGGCTACCGTGAAAACCGTAAAAAGTACCACTGTGGGACCCCTCATAATCGACCTCACAATCGCTGGAATACCAACCAATAGCACTTAGATTTT
>CAZZDT010000400.1:0-4517 GCA_964652435.1 uncultured Bdellovibrionales bacterium | reverse complement strand
CAAGGTGGCTGAGCAAGCCTTCGATGTTCAAGGTTATAACCCAATAAATCAACGTGCCTCTTTGAGCATGAATTGACACTCAATCTGTATCCGTTTGTTGACCTGATTCTCCATGACGACACTGATGTCATCATCTTCGAGTAGGGGCCTGATGTAGGTGCTTGTATTTGTTCAATGATTTCGGAGGATTCGGTTTTCGAGAATTTGGCCCGTGGTTTGCAAACCTTTAAGCAACAACCCAACAAGAGAGGCCCCGATGCAAAAACGACGATTTTCTTTTCCAGCTTTCATGGGAGCAGCCGCACTCTTCGCTTTGAGTGCATGCAGTTTATCCGAGCGCGAATCGCTTATGGGCAACCATGACGGTTACGCTGGTGCCGACTACTCTCCCTCTGCGGGCGAAAATTACGAAGACTACGGTGTGAACCCCGTGGTGGATGCCAGTGAAGACAACAAGTCTACCTTTGCCATTGATGTGGATACCGGAAGTTACACCTTGATGAGACGCGACATCACGCAAGGTTATCTGCCCAATCAGGCCGGTGTGCGTGTCGAAGAGTACGTGAATTATTTTGATTACGATTATGGACAGCCAAGTGAAGAGCACCCGTTTGCTGTTCACCTGGAATCAGCCCAGTCTCATTTTGGTGAAGGCCACGAGCTTCTGCGGGTTGGCCTCCAAGGTTTGACCATGCCGGAAATCGAGCGAAGTGCGGCCAACCTGGTCTTTTTAATTGATGTTTCAGGGTCGATGATGGCGCCGAATAAATTGGACCTGATCAAGTCGGCGTTTGGTCTCTTGGTAGAGAAGCTCAACGAAGGCGATACGGTATCTATTGTGACTTATGCGGGCAATGAGGGCGTAGCGCTTGAAGCCACACCGGGTGACCAGGATGATGTGATTCTTGCGGTTTTGGATGACCTTCGAGCCGGCGGAAGTACCAACGGCGAAGCGGGCATTCGCTTGGCTTACGATATGGCTGAAGCAACCATGAAAGAGGGCGGCATCAACCGGGTGATTCTTTGCACAGATGGTGATTTGAATGTTGGACTTACGGGCGAGGCATTGGAAAACGTGATTGAAGACTTTCGCGAGCGTGGCATTTTCTTAACCACGCTTGGGTTTGGTATGGGCAATTATAATGATGTGACCATGGAGCAGTTGGCCAACAAAGGTAATGGCAATTATGCATACATTGATGGCATGCAAGAAGCACAGCGTGTTTTCCAGGACAAGCTCTTAGGGACCCTTCAAGTTATTGCCAAAGATGTAAAAGTTCAGTTGGAGTTCAACACCGATTACGTCAGCACCTTTCGTTTGATTGGTTATGAGAACAGAATGCTCGACCACCAGGATTTTCAGGACGACACCAAAGATGCTGGGGAACTTGGCTCTGGGCACAACGTAACCGCTTTGTATGAGATAGCATTTCACGAAGGCGTGGATGTAGCATCTGGCGAGGGAAATGTTGTCGATGTAGCCCTTCGTTATAAGCAACCTGATGGTGAAGAGAGTATCGAGTTCACAACTTCTTTGGAGGCATCACGCACCGGTGCCGCATTCAGTGAGGCGGGTCGTGAATTCCGTTTTGCTGCAGCTGTGGCCGAATTTGCCGAAATTCTTCGAGGCAGTGAATTTGCTGAAGGTTCCAATATTGCAGACGTGCAAGAAATCGCTCAAGGTGCTTCAGCTGATAAGCCTGAGCGGAACGAGTTCGTGGATTTGGTAGAGCAGGCAGCAGGCATGCTTGAGTAGGGCTTATTGGGAGTGACTGGGCAACTCCTCAAAGAGAAAGCGTGACCTCGGTGAATCAGCCCTTGGTCACGCTTTTTTGTTTTTGTAATGCTTCTGTTTTTCTTTGTGCCGCGTCCCAAATTGAATTAGTTTTTGCTTCGTATCTGAACCTTGTGAAGGAATAGGCAAAAGAGATGAAGAAACTTATTCGATGGTCCATGCTTGTGTCCCTGGTTGTTTATACAGGTGGTTGTACAAAGTCTGACGACGATGGTGGTGGCAATACCGGAGCCACTGACCTCTCAGTATTCGAAACGAATTTTCCCGTGCAGTTGGCCGTGGCATCTCCCACAGATACTTCAGGCCCTGGAGCGAACAATACCTTTAGCCTCACAGCGACAGACCCGGCCAATGTGGCGTATGGCAATGCTTTGAATCGTATCAATGAGGTGCTTACGGGCGAGGCGGCAATTCTAGACACCTATACCCCAAACCTCTTTTACAGCCTTAGTTACGATGCGGATTGTTATGGTCCGAAAATGTTTTACGAGAACCACCCCGAAGGGCCCGATGGTCCCGTTTTTGGCAGTGACCCCTATCCATCTCTTCCGACGGGGGACTTGGGAATTTGGAGTGAAACCAACGACGGAACCGAGGCTTGCATTGCTGCGCAGCTTAATGGTCGTATGGCAGCATTTAAAGACCAGTCTTATATTGGCCTCATGAATGTAGCCAGTATGATTCGAGTGTACATCGATGATGGCAACACATGGCCAGATGATTTGAGTGCGGGTACCACAGAGGACGTGACCAGTTTGATGAATGCAGTGGGTGTGAGTGATACCACATTTAACTCGGCTACCATTGAACTCAGTGCCGATGGGAGTCAATGGACTTATACTGCGGCGCTTACCTATACCCATATGGGAACTGACCATGAGATTGAGGTTAGCTTGATTCACGTGCCTGGTTCCGATGCGAATGAATATGAGGGTCTTCTCACCTATATGGCGGATGGTACTTTTGACCCTCCGGGCAATTGTTCTACATCGGATGTAACTTTGAATGGTTCACTGCATTACGTGAGAAACAGCGAGGATGACATCCGGTCTCAGTCCCGTGCAGTGACGATGTGTGATCACGGTGAGTCGGCCTTGAGCGAGGCTGTTCAAAGCAGTGTGATTACCGGCAATGTGGTAAGCACTTCGGCTAACTGGAGTGATAACTACCAGCAGTTCACAGCCGAATTTGACCCAGCGACATTGGGGGGACACTATTCCTATGTTTGGCAGGCCGGTAAAATGGACAGCCACTCACGAATCTTAAATGTTGGTCTGCAGGCAGTTACTGCCGGTGAAGGTTATTTTGGCTTCGGTGACCAAGTGGGTACAACCGACGGAAGCATCACGGGATTCATTTGTAATTGGGCAGGTCCAGGTAACAGCCATATGCCTCAGCAGTATGCACAGCGGCAAAATATTACGTTAAACGCAGCCACCAGTGTTTTTGAGCCCAGCAACTCTGCGGCATCGGATATTACCTATGCTCCAACTACAACGTGTGAGTACGACGGCTCTGGAAGTTATCTCTACGATCGAGATATCGACGGAGACTTAAGCGATGAAGCGTCCAGCACGGTGAATGTGAGTGCAGGTGAAACTCTTGAGCTTGATTTGATGGTTCCAAGTGGTTCGGCAACCGATATTTGGGATCATATCACCAACAATCGTGGTTATAACTTACCGTCATACCCCAATTAAGTTTTTGGTATTGGCGGAAAGGCTCGGCTCTTGGTTTCCAAGATGCCGGGCGACCTTGTCGGGGTCACATGCTTCAATCACAAGTGTCTTGGGGCCAATCTTGATACCCATTGATTCTCCAATGGTTTCGTTAAACGCAACCCAGACCAAAGCTTTCAATACATCGATAACACCAACTGGTAGGCGAGATGCGTAGTTGGTGTAACCGCGCACATCTTTAAATTGGTCCATGGCCAACATGAGATGAGGATCGGGTGAGAGGCCCTCAGGGATGGGTCTCGGTTCTACCAGTGGATTTTCAATGAACTCGGCCACGTCGCGATGGAGACGTTCATGATACGAGCCGTCCTCAACCAGTGAATCCAGCGAGCGCTGATGGAGGTGAGTTCCGTTGGTTGCTTGGCGCAACTGTTTCTGCATTTCTTCCAGGCCGCGTTCATGCCCATTCAAGAGAACCATGTCGTAGGTGGCATGCCTATGAAATGTCTGAAGCACGTGCTGGATGATGGTGTCCCGAGATGAGAAAAGACCTACGGGATCCATCATGGTGGTTGGGTAAGCTAGGAACCTGCGAAAGTTATGGGAGCCCCATGGAATATCTTGGGCTTTGTAGAACTCTTTGGTGTCGGCTCCCAAGCTGAATGACAACTGGTCTTTGGATGCCACCAGGAGTTGCGGCATCGTTGGGAGTTTTTCACAATGGCCAAGATGTTGAAGTCGCTCAAGCCGTGCTCGAACGAGAGAAGGCCGCACCATAGCAACCAGCATACGTCCTATTTCGAGAATTTTATGGCAGTTTTGCTTCCACCCGATGATGACATCCATCCAGAGCAACCACGTAGCGCGGCCTTTCCATTTGGGAGGCGTATTGCCTTGGATTTTGTTCATCTCGTGCATCATGCGCTTTATTGTAGCAAGGGCGCACTGATGAATCCATGCTCGCTATTGAAAGGAGAACGAATGGGTGAGCGACGCGGGGAAGGGTCTAAGTGACTGAAATAGCTCATTTTTTGGAGGGGTAA
>CAZZDT010000399.1:0-4523 GCA_964652435.1 uncultured Bdellovibrionales bacterium | reverse complement strand
TGTTTATATGTGTATTGAACCGCGTCTGAAAACGGGGACACATTGCACATCGTCAAGCCTATAAACGCTCCCAACACTCCCAAGTCCCACTGCACATGCCAAAGCGCGAAGGTCCGCCAATCTCCCCAACGATGGTACAGAGTGGCCGTCACCAAGCCAATGGGCAAGGCGTAAACAAAGCCCGAGAATCCATGACGCAAATGACTCACAGCGTACAGAATCGCGACAAAACCGATGACCCATCTAGCCGCGAAACGATGAGAGAACCACCGCTGTAACCCCCGCAGCACAAATTCTACCGACACCGCATACAGAACCAACAGTAGCGCATACACTGCGACTGAGGAGATGGAGGACAGATTACCCGCGACCTCTAACAGATAACTCTGAAATCCATGTTGAAGGCCGAGTAAAAACGAAGACAGCCCTAAAAGCGTCGCGCACACCCCATTGAGGACCAGCACGCGTCGCAGCGTCACCCCCACCCTCGGTCTCACGGTGAGGTGGGGTTGAACAATCGGCTGACTACTTAGCAAACGTAACAGACATGGTGTGTGTCCAAGTCACGGGAATGATACCGTCGATTTTCGTGGATTCAGATTCTGTATGCGTTGCCGTCAACGCGCTCTCATCGAATGAGGCATTCATCGCTGTGATGTACCACTGACCATTCGAGTTCGGCATGCTCATCGGGCTGGAATCGTCTTCATCTCTGTGCTGAAGCCATTGATCCAGAACCGACAACCCACTCGAAAAATGGAACGAGGCGTAAGAGGTCTTCGAAGTGGGGTCGTACCAAACCACCGTTGGGCCTTGAAGCTCCGGATCACAGTCACTGGATTTCAACTCCCAAGCCCCTTGAAAGGTCACCCGTTGGCCGGAGGCCGAAACTTGAGTACCCTCGGCTCGATATTGGTTTACACAGTCTGAAAAATAAGTCTCACCGAGCGCATCGAAATCCCAGGCCATGCTGTATTCGAGGGAGAAACTCTTGAAGTCACCCGCCACGGCATCGGTGTCGGTGTCGGTGTCGGTGTCGGTGTCGGTGTCGGTGTCGGTGTCAGTGTCGGTGTCGGTGTCGGTGTCGGTGTCCGTGTCCGTGTCCGTGTCCGTGTCTGCTTCCTCACAAGCCGGAGCCAGCATACAGTCGAGGTCATTGCAGTCGTAATATCCATCCCCATCGTTATCCGCGCCGTCTTCGCACTCTCCGGGATTGATTCCCTCACGCTTTTCCCCACAGCCAGCCACCAAAACAAAAAGAATCCACCCGAGACGCATCATTCCTCCAACGCCGTAACAAGCCGGCATACCCATAGGGCTTAACCACTCTCCACGCTATCTGTCGAAAAAGCGGCTTATTTCAACCGATCAGCCTGTTCTAGACGGGTTATCGTCGCGTCGATGAGGGCTTTATTTTTGAGGTATAGGTCAATACTTTCTTGTGGATACACCGCGGCCTTCCTCAACACCGTCATCGCCAAGTTCACCTGTTTCATCTGCGCCTTCTGTTGTGCCGTTCTTTGCTCCGCTGGAACGGCCTCCAGGGCCTTCTGATGTTCCTCCACCGTACGCAGCTGCTTCTGAATGTCTTCCCGAAAGCCTGGCTTCGTCGTTCCAGTCACAAAGGAGACTTTCGTAACATATCGCATTAAATGCTCCAGGGTGCCCGCATCCTTTCCCAGGATTTGCCGCAACCTCATTTGCTTTTTCGGTGGACTCAATTTGGAGAACTCATTGAGACGGTCTGCATCCGCGCGCACCCACGTCTCATAGGCCTCCACCACCGCAACGAAGCGATCCAGATCCTGTTGTGTGAACGGTTCAGCTGCATCCAGCATAATCTGATTTTTTTCCGCTTCCGGAAACACCAAATCAGACCCACCGCCATCGGTTGCAATGGCTTCCAGTGGAGCCCCAAACAGGAGTCCAAATACAATCACTCCCATCCTCATCCAGTTCCACAGCATTTCGCCTCCTCGCGTCCATGTCGTTCCGGGCGTAGCACATGTGATGCGATAGAACCAAGCTGAATTCCCATGGTTTTTTGTGACGGTCTCCGCCCACAGTGATAGAAACACCCGTTCGCCCCGGAGAAACTTCGAATGTTCACTTGGCTCGTATGGACACTATTGTGCGCAGCTAGTCCCGAGGAACCCGCTTCTGTCGAGACCGAAGACGGGATCTGGGCCCCCATTGTCTTTCCACAACACGGGGTGGTCTCACCAGCCGCGCTCCACAGTGAGCTCGAGCATCTCGCCGGTCAAAGTCCTGACTCGGCTCACACCATTCAACCCTGGATTTGGACCCCCGAAGGACTCGTGCCGTTTGAGAATCTTCTTCCAATCCCGGTCCCACACCCAGCCGATCCCTTTCCCGCACCCGAAAAGCCCATCACGCACGCGGGCTATGCAGAAGGCGCCCTGTCTGGAAAAGCCCTCTATCTGTCTCAATGTCATGGCTTCCAATGGTACAACAGCATCAATGGATTCACGACTCAACGAGGCAACCTATTCGACACGGTTGAGGATTTTCACAACCCAGAAGGGATGAACTTCTTTTTAAGCACCTTTCTCGAAAATGCAGGGGGTATGGTCTACTCGGTGCGAGAGCGGGACCATCATTCCAGTTGGACCATTGTCGATAACGACGACGCCCAATACGCGGAGAGTGGGGACGGTTTTCGTGACGGTGGAAGCGGATTCGCCACGCAACAAGTATGGGCCTATGGAGAGAACCCTTTCGAGATGGGGAGTACCCGAGCGTTTCCCGGTAATGGCGAGCAACAAGCGACTTGGACGCTCACAGCACCCGGAACGGGCGAATACGCGCTCTACGTGTCTTGGCAAGCCGGACCGGACCACTCCGCTAACGCCCATTACCGCATCACATGGCCCGGCGGAGAACGAGACCGTTTCTTCGACCAACGGGTTCACGGATCGACCTGGCAATTCGTAGGCATGTTTCCCGTCCGCACTGGCGATACGGTCACCATCACCCTGCTCGGAGACACCAGCGCATCAGGCACTTGGCTCTCCGCAGATGCTGTACGCATGGGTGGAGGTACCAGCGTCATCTCCCGTAAGGGCGAACTCGTGGGTCGCCCTCGCTGGGAAGAATCGGCCGTGCTGGCCACACAATTCAACGGCGCCCCAACATCCGTGTACGACCCCTACGGCGATGATTACAATGGCTCCGACCCCCCGACCCGCAGTCGATGGGCTAAATGGGCGCATCCCCAAGGCGAAGATGCCCTCTATTTGTCGTGGCATAGCAACGCGACCGCGAGTGGCAACGCCCGCGGCACGGTGACCTACATTTACGAGGGCAGCCAAGGTCCGGCGGTAGCAGGCTCTGAAGCGCTGGCCTGGGCGGTACAAGATCAAATGGCACAGGCCTTTCAGGAACTCTGCGAGCCGGATTGGTACGATCGAGGCGTTAAACGGGCTGCGTTCGCCGAGGTGAATCCCGGCAATAATGATGAAATGCCGGCCGCCCTGGTTGAGTTGGCATTCCACGACAACGCGGTGGACGTGGAGTATCTCAAAGACCCTCTGTTTCGATTGGATGCTTCACGAGCCATGTATCGCGGAATCGTTCAGTACTTCGCCGATCGCGATGGCATCGACCCGGTTTATCTTCCTGAGCCCCCCTCGTATCTGAGCCTGGTGAACACCGAGGCGGGTCTGCAACTGTCATGGGAGCCCGGCTCGATTGGGGCCCCTTTTGGTGATGCCCCGACCTCATACATTGTACAATCCAGTGCCGATGGATTTTATTGGTCGGAAGGATTCACCACCACCGAGACCCATGCGGTCTTAGAGACTGCGGTGAACGAAACCGTCTACGCCCGAGTGATTGCCGTAAACGCTGGCGGTCGTTCATTCGCGAGTGAAGTCGTCGGTGGAATGCATAGCGCCGATGGGTCCGCCGCAGTGCTGATCGTAGATGCCTTCGATCGATTTGCTTCAGGGCAACTCTATGCTGAAGAAGTTCATCCCCGCATCGGATTTGTGGATCGTCTCGAGCCAAACCGCGTCAATCCTCATGACATCGTCGTACCACACGGATTAGCCGTTCAGGCCACTGGGTGGCCCTTTGACAGCATCAGCGACGAAGTGTTGGATACGCTCACCCTGTCCGACTACCAAGTCATTATTTGGGCGACTGGCGAAGAATCGACCATCGACGAGACGGTTTCAAGGGCGCAACAAGTAGCGCTAACCACCTTCTGGGAGGGTGGAGGCGGACTGTTCATCTCCGGTGCCGAGGTGCTTTGGGACTTGGACTACAAGGGCAGTGAGACCGATCAGGCCTTCGCCGCTACCGTCTTGGGCGCAAGCCTGGAGGATGACGATGCGAACACCACCGAAGCCGTGGGTGTCGGCCTCCTCGAGGGGTTAGATGTTTCGTTCCCCGATGAGAGCTCCCCCTACCCCATCGAATGGCCCGACGTCCTTCAAACGAGTCGAACACCGATGGTACAGTACGCCGATGGACGCATCGCGGGCACCCTTGATAACAAC
>CAZZDT010000398.1:0-4530 GCA_964652435.1 uncultured Bdellovibrionales bacterium | reverse complement strand
TTACTTACATGCATTAGCCAGATAGTAGTCCTCGATTTTTTTCAATTCCCCCTCCGACACCACCGGTCGACCCTCTTTTTGAGCTGATTTCAAGAACTCGATTATATCGACCAGATTGACCATCGCGGCCGTTTGTAAACCAAAGTTTTCACGGATTTCACGAATTGCAGAGCTTTCGCCAGTACCCTTTTCCATTCGGTCTACACTCACCACTAAACCCACAACGTCTACATTTGAGACATGTTTCAAAACGCTCATAGATTCGCGCACACTTGTACCCGCTGTGACCACATCCTCAATCATGACCACTCGCGTCATCTCGTTTTGAGTCACATCATCACCACCAGAATATTGGTCTCCAACCAATACTCCACCCTCACCATGATCCTTCGCTTCTTTGCGATTAAATGTGATTGTCACATTGCGACTGTGTTTGTCGTGGAGCGTCATAGCGGTGGCTACGGCCAATGGAATCCCCTTATAGGCTGGGCCGTATAAATTATCGAAGCCATCTCCAAAAACCTCATTAATTTCATCGGCATAAAACTCGCTAAGCCGCGACAAATGGGCCCCAGATCGATAGAGTCCGGTATTGAGAAAGTATGGCGTTTTGCGACCGCTCTTCGTGGTAAAATCACCGAATCTCAAAACACCACAGTCCAACATAAACTGAATAAACTCTTTTTTCTTTGCTTCACTCTTCATCGCTCTACTCTTTCACTGTCTTCCAGAGGCCATCAAAAAGCTCAATTCGAGACACCAATTTTCCGCCAAAAACTGGCTCCAATTTGTCATCAAAACTAAGCCCTTCGCCTTCTGATTTTTCGTAATTTTTATCCCATGGCAAAATGACACTCAGCGACGCTTTGCCCAAACCCGAAACAATTTTTGGCATGAAGGCCTGTACCTCACACCTTCGGGTTGACTCAATGACATCATCAACTTTGTCAAAGCAAGAGAGATCTTCGAGGATCTTCAAAGTAGGCGGCGGAAGCATGATCTCATTTTGGGATTGGCGTTTTAAAGCATCCAAAATAGGCATCCAAGTGAGGTCTGTAACTTCTCTACTATCTCCCCGCGCCTGCTGCTTCTCGGGAGCCCTTGCAACAAAAAAACGCGTATCAAAACGTTTTTTTTCGAACGATGGAGTCACCCAATGTGCAAAATAATTTAAAGATTCGATCGCCTTAACCATATCCACTTCAATAAGTAGTTCCTTAAAAGATAGGGTCTCAGATGCGTCAGAATCGCTTTCCTGAAGGATTCGCGGAATGAGATCAGCGCCTAAAACGAGTCTAGATTCCTCGAAAACTTCGCGACAAGCAGCAACCAAAAATCCCATTTTTCGGGCAAGGCCGGGTGCGGTTCCTGGGGTGTTATCGAGACGCTCAAGAGCACTTATATAAGTACTCTTATCCCCGTCCGGCAAGAAGCAATCGTCTGGATCAACCTTGCCGCCAGGAAAGACATAAGCCCCTCCCATAAAACCGCTCTTGGTATGACGTTGCATAAGAAGGACCTCGAGCGAGGCCCCATCACGAAGAAGAACGACTGTGGAGGCATCACGGACGCCCTCGAGTGTCTCAGGCGTCGTCATGCTTACACATCATCCCGAAATTTTTTGCCGCTCTTGGCGTAATCAACCAGGATTTGGGCCGGCTTAAAACGAGTGCCATACTTTGCACTAAGTGTTTCAAGCTGCTCGACAACCTTGTCCGCACCTACCGTATCGCACCAAAAGAATGGACCACCGGTGTAAGGTGGAAAACCAAGCCCAAAGATAGCACCCACATCTCCATCCCGTGCAGAATGCAAAATGCCCTCTTCCAAGCAGTAAGCAGCCTCGTTCACCATCTGAAGAACCAAGCGTAATGCCAACTCTTCGTCGGTGCCCCCAGCTTTTGGATCCACCGTAATGCCCAAGGTCTTGTACACACTGGCATCAATGCCGGCCTTCTTGCCGAATTGATACGTATAGAATCCCCGACTGTTTTTACGGCCCTTGCGGTCATCATCAAGGAGTTTTGTCATAGAATCCGGGGACTTAACACGTTCCCCGAACGCTTTTTCCATGATTCCAGCAACCTTGGCACCCACGTCGATTCCGACCTCGTCCAGAAGTGTAATGGGCCCCACGGGAAATCCCCAATCCACCAATGCTCGGTCCAGCTTCTCAATACTTACGCCCTCACTGAGTGCCCAAGCCGCTTCATTCATATACGGAGCCAGGATTCTTGAGGTATAAAAGCCAGTGCCGTCACGAACGACAATCACTGTCTTACCCTGCTGCTTTCCAAACTCCACGCAGGTCGCTGTTACCCAATCAGCCGTATCGGGCGTGGTAATAATCTCGAGAAGAGGCATTTTCTCAACCGGAGAGAAATAATGCATCCCAATGACGGTCTCTGGATGCGTCGAAGCCTTCGCAATATCTGAAATCGGCAACGAAGAGGTGTTTGATGCGAAAATCGTATCGGTACTTGTAGCCGCCTCCACCTCACGCAGCAGCTTCTGCTTAAGGTCGAGGTCTTCAAAAACCGCCTCAATCACCAAATCCAAGGATTTAAACCCAGACATATCGGTGCAGCCCGTAACCATATTCATCATGCGCTTCACATCATGTGCACTTCGAATCTTTCGTTTCTTATCCTTTTCGAGAAGCTTGTGAACGTAATCGAATCCACGTCCCACGCCTTGCACATCAACCTCTTTAATACGTACCGGCGTTTTTGCCTTCATGGTTGAAATGGCTGCGATACCGGCACCCATAAGACCGCCGCCAAGCACACCAACGCGTTTCACTGGCTTCGGCTTCACGCTCTTGGCCGCCACACCTGAATCCTTTTTCAAATCCTGGGTAGCGAAAAAGATTGCCCGCATGGCAGCACTTTCGTCAGACATGACCAATTCGCCGAAATACTGCGCTTCAGCGGTATAACCAGCCTTAGGCCCGGACTCTACACCTGCCTTCACCGCCTCAATGATACGTTCAGTCGCCGGATAACGTCCGCGGGTTTTCTTAAAGACGCTCTCGCGTGCCTGCTTGAAGAGAACCAAACGCCCCACAGGGTTGCCCTCAAGAGCAAAGTCTTTCATTGCATCGCCGCCGCCCTTGGCTTTGGAGACTACCTTTCCTTCAAGCGCACGCTTTTTAGCGATTTCCAGGAGAATCCCAGGTGCTACCACTTCATCGGCCAAACCAAGCTTCTTGGCTTTCTTTGGACGTATGTTCTTACCCGTAAGCATCATGTCCAAAGCATCCACGATACCAACCAATTTCGGCAGACGCTGCGTGCCACCTGCACCCGGCAAAAGTCCCAACTTCACTTCTGGCAGCGACAAGACGGTTTTCGGTGAATCGCTGACAATTCGCATGCTGCAAGCTAAGGCCAGCTCAAGGCCACCACCCATCGCAGGCCCATCGATGGCCGCTACAACAGGTTTGCCGTGCTCGGTGAAGATTTTCTCAAGGCGATCCATGCCCTCTTGACCAGCAATAGAAAGTTCAGCCGCCTCTTGCGCCGATTTAGCCTCGGAAATCATACCGATATCAGCCCCAGCAATGAAACTTCCCTTTTTAGCGGATCCAATAACCGCTCCCACAATCTTGTCGTCCTTCTCTAGGCGGTCGACAATCTTCTCCAAATCGCTGGAAACCTGCGTGGAGATGGTGTTCATGGACTGTCCCTGTACATCCATCAGTACAAGAGCAATTCCGTCGTCATCAATGGTAAATTGAAAATGGTCGAGTTCCATTTTGTTCCTCTTTTCTTACATCCCTGAGAGTCGAATCAGTCGCGTTCCAAGATAACAGCGGCTCCGATACCGCCAGCTGCGCACTGAGTAATCAAAGCCGTGCCACTGCCTCGGCGCCGTAGTTCGTGAGCCATGGACAACGCTTGGCGTCCGCCGGTTGCCGCAAATGGGTGTCCCAATGCCAACGAACCGCCAAGAACATTCAATTTCTCCGGAGCGATCTCACCAATGGCCTTGCTGCGCCCAAGATGCTCTTTTGCGAACTCATCAGAGGCAAATGCATCCATGTTTGAAATCATCTGCGCTGCGAAAGCTTCGTGCATATCGACCAAATCAATATCCGCGAGTTCCATGCCAGCACGATCCAGAGCTACTGGAGATGCGAAAGATGGTCCCATCAAAAGCTGCCAGCCTGGATCAAGCGCCGCAAAACCCCAGCTCTTCACGAACGCCAAAGGCTCGTAACCCAAAGCCTTGGCCTTTGCTTCGCTCATGACCAACAAAGCCGAAGCGCCATCCGTCAACGCAGAACTGTTGCCCGCGGTAATCGTTCCGTATTTACGGTCGAACACCGGACGTAATTTTGAGAGCTTTTCGAAGGTGGTATCCGGTCGCAGCAAATTGTCGCGTTTCACCGACTCCTGAAAACCCTTTCCTACCAACACTTCCATGACTTCTGCATCGTACACACCTGCCTCCCAGGCTTTGTGTGCATTCTTGTGGGATGCTTCGGCCAGGTAATCTTGCGATTCCCGAGTGACGCTGTTGGCTTTG
>CAZZDT010000397.1:0-4532 GCA_964652435.1 uncultured Bdellovibrionales bacterium | reverse complement strand
GCCCCAAGCCAATGGTTATCAAGACAACCAGAAAACTGGCGACCAGATAATAATCAGCCATGACTCCCCGGATTGCATCATAAGAGGAGAGCTCTTCCTTAAGGACCACAGTCACGAGGTAACTCTCAGAAACCTTAGCGGCGCCTAAACACACCACCAAAAGACCAAAGAAGACATAGAACCCATTGAATTTATCAAAGGCTGACGGTTCATCTCGTTCAAACCCCATGTCTTCACCGGTTTGATAACGAACCTCAAGATTCTTGGTCGGAACAAATTGAATCAATAGAAGACCAGACACCATGAGATACATTAAAACCAAGGCCAACATGGATTCACTGGGTCCCAAGTCACCGGGGTACAGCTTCGAGGCCATAATCACCACAAGCGTACCAATCTCGTAAGAAGTACCCAGATACGCAAAATAAGATTGAGCGACGGCTGGGTTTAAGTGGCGCAGCAAAACCTCTCCGCACATCCATCGATGAAAAGCAGTGCTTAGGATAATCAAAAGGTACCAAACAATGGCTTGGACAGAGTGGTTAGGCGATGCCACCACAAGAAAGAGCACCAGCGCGGCAAAACCTAAGGTTACCCACAAGGCCAGCTTCGAAAACTTGCTCTGCTCCCAATCAACCCGCGGTAACGCAAAGGAAAAGAGCATACTCCCAACAGTGGCCACATAGATCGCATGAATGGGCTCGAAGGTTGCGAGCAAATACGCTTCGGCTCCAATTCGGCCAAAGTTCAGCAGACCCCCGACCAAAAATCCGAGAATCAAAATTGCCAGTCGATTGCTCAGAACCATGAAGTTAAATGACTACCCTTCCCCGATACGTAGGCTTCATCCAACTGAGAAATCTTGCAGCCCAGAGTGCCCACTTCAGAGGCTATCAAGGCACTGGGAGCCAGTCCAACGGTCGAGAAATATTAGAGAATTCCCGATATCAGCATATGCCGTTCGGTCAAACCTTCCACCCCAAGCTGCTCAGAGAGGCCTGCTTGAGCCAATTGCTCTCGAACTTCGGCGGGGGTGAAAGCTGCCAGAAGGGAATTTAAGAAGTCTTGCTTCAAGACCTCGGGCTCGCCAGAGGCAGCTTGTTCGACCATCGCTTGGGCAACTTCATAACTGTCTGGACGAAACAGATCCGCAATAAATACCTTCGTTCCACTTGTTCCATACGCCCGCACGACCTGCCAC
Organism: uncultured Bdellovibrionales bacterium; assembly: GCA_964652435.1. Classification (GTDB taxonomy): domain Bacteria; phylum Myxococcota; class XYA12-FULL-58-9; order XYA12-FULL-58-9; family JABJBS01; genus JABJBS01. The sequence goes on along the minus strand of CAZZDT010000397.1, from coordinate 3,331 downwards.
AAATCCTCAGGTTTGTGCAGATGATGCAGGAGCGAACTCGAAAAAATCAACGGATAGCTGGAGACAGGTAAGGTCAGATTTGGAAGGCACTGTTCAAAAAGTGTGACACTCTCTTCTAGGGCTCGCCGTGAAAGCTCACGCTGAGCAAGTTCCAGCATGGGCGCCGAGCCATCCACGCCGTGAACTCTCATGGATGGAAACTTCTCCAAAATCCGTAAGGTCACATCCAAGGGACCGCATCCCAAATCCAAGGCCAGCAATTCCCCACTTAACTCGGGAAACCGTTTCGCCAATTCATCAACGATGGCTTGGTGGCCCTGAGCAAAATCCGCACCTGCATAAGCAGCCGTTTGCTCCGGGTCGAGCATCAACTCTGGCTCTGGAACCCTTTTCATCTTCTCCCCTTCCCCACTGCCATATAGGGCCCAGCGGCAAGAGGCAAACCCCAACCAAGTCTAGAGTGGGCTTGTTTAGAGGCAAACTTAAGCTCTATGCTGGAAAGAGAATTTTAAAGAGAAGGTAGCCCAGCCATGAACCGCTCGCTCTTCAGTGTTGTTCTTATATGCCTCTTCTGGTTGCCTGCCTGCTCATCAGAAGCCATCGATTGTGGAGCTGATTGCTCAGACTCAGAGCCAACCGGCTCCGACATATCCGATCCTTCAACAACTCAGGACCCATCCGATGAGAATGAAGATGACCCTCTTGAACAACAATCCATCTCCGTTTGCCTCACTGGATGCAATGTGGCCGCCGACTGCGATCTCTACAATGGCCAATATACTGTTTACGACGCGGATCATTACAGCTGCGACGACGGCGGCTGCACTTGGCTAGGCTGCAACTCCGATGCAGAATGTTCCCAACTCCAGGCAGGTTACCGATGTCATCCACTGCCTTTCACCGACTTTAAATCTTGCGTTCCTGGCTGCGAATCGAATTCAGACTGCTCCGTTCCGGCCGCTGGTACGCTTTACGATGCGGACAACTATGAATGCAGCGCAGGTGCTTGTGTTTTTACCGGCTGCAACACCAACAATGAATGCCAAGAAGCTCAAGGTGAGAGCTTTCTGTGTGTGGACCCCTTCAATGTGGGGCAACAAAGCTGCTACCAAAGCTGCGCGAGCTCAATGGATTGTGGAAACCTAGACGCAGGTCCTGCCTATGACGCCAACAACTATAGATGCGAAAACAACCTATGCATCTACACTGGCTGCATGAGTGACGACGAATGCTCACAAAGCTTCGAAGGGATGGTTTGTGTTGACCAATAAACCATTTCTAAAATGGCAGTGCTGGGCATTGCCTCTTTTACTATCGACCATCACTTGTGGACCGCTGGATGTCATTACCGTGGATGAAACCTCCACCACCACCATCAACAAAGCTTCAATCTTTGAACAACTGCTGGGGGATATTGGTTTTGGGGCATTTCTCAACATTAATCTGGTCGACAATACACAAATGCGAAATCAAAACGTCGAAGCTCACCAAATAGACTCCGTTTATGCCACCGCCCTCAGCCTCACCATCACAGAACCAACCAGTGGACAGGACTTTTCTTTTATCGACTCCATCTCATTTTTTGTCTCGACCGGTGGAGAAGAAAAAGTTCGTATTGCATGGCTCGATACAATAGCACCGGGCACCACAAGGCTGGAGTTAGAAATCGACGATATCGATTTATCTCCCTATGCAACGGCAGATTCAATGACCATTACCAGCTTTGTTGATGGGAGACGCCCCGATTATGATACAGTGGTGGAAGCTCAAATAACCCTTGATGTGGACCTGAATGTGGGAGGACTTCTTTGTGGAGCGCCTGCAGAACCTTCAGACTGAAAGAAGATGAAGATGTCTTTTGAACCCAAGTACCAAGCCAACTATTGCGAAGAAAATATATGGCACCTCGCCTCTGAGCCGGAACTGCAAGCTCTTGAGCGCTTCGTCGTGGTCATCTCCAATCCAGGGAAATGCTTCGCAATGTGGGAACAAAAATCAGGCCCCGAAGGCGAACCCATTATGTGGGATTACCATGTGGTCTTGGTCACTCGGGGCGAAGAACTTCAGATCTGGGACTTGGACACCAAAGGTGGCTACCCACAGCCCGCCCAGTCATGGATTCAAGCCAGCTTTTCTGGAAGTGCTAACATGCCCGACGCATTTCAGCCGATGTTCAGAGTGATAGAGGCCAAAACATTTTTAGACAAATTCAGCTCTGATCGGAGCCATATGTTGGTGGATGAAAATACCTACCGAGAACCTGCCCCCGAATGGAGCCCTATCGGTGCGGATAAGCCTTCAAACTTGCACCGGTTCATCAATATGAATTTCCCTTTTGTCGGGGAAGTTTTTGACCTGGATGATTTTACAATCTGGTTGGGCTAAATCGCAGCAGCTTCTGGTCGACCAAAGGCTGACCCGCCCTGCTCAATGGACCAGCTTTTTGGAAAATAACTTTCAAGCTCGGCACCACCTTCAGCGGGGAATCTCAAAAAGCCGAGGCCCATGACCACGCCACCGTGCTTCACAACCACATAGCCCTGACTGGTGCAGGTCTTAATCTCATCATCGATCAGACTCAAAGTCTGCCGGGATAAGAACGCATCGGTTTGATCTCGACCCAGCTCAATCACGTTGCGCGTTGAATGGCCGCCAATAAAGAAAACCGCTGCGGTGGTCAGTTTTGGGAAACGCATCTGAGCATGCAAAAACGTGATGCCCTTCGCCTCCACTCCGTGACCTTCCACCGGTACGTGGTCTTTATTCACGATCGATACGAGTCTGCTATTGGAACGAAAAAAGACCAGATTTTCAAAGACAGCGTCTGCAATGCCGAAGCGCTCGCATACGAGTGACTTGAGACTTGATTGGTCTACTTCTTCTGTACGTTGAACCAGCTGTGGATACGCCATTTCGAGCCCCTACTATACGCCTGTACGTAGTCGAAATCCCTACCAATATTGTTATTCGACTCTGCGGATCGCCGCAACAAAAAAACCACCCGTATTATTATGATGCGGGTAAAAACGAACGGCACCCGATACCGCCGGGTGGAATTCATGTCCACCCCACTCGGACAAACCGGGTGACGTTTTCAGCGCCGGAAGTACTATTTCAGGATCGCTTTTCTCCCCCTGTAAAGGAAGAACTTCAACGCTGCCCTCGAGCTCTCGCAAGATGGTATCCAAGACCCCTTCGTTCTCTTCGGGCGCATATGTGCAGGTGCTGTAGATCACCACGCCGCCAGGCTTGGTTAGACGCAGGGCTCGTCGAAGAATCCGGGTCTGGGTAAGCACCAGCTTCTCTTGAAACCCATCTTCCTTACGGGTGA
>CAZZDT010000396.1:0-4539 GCA_964652435.1 uncultured Bdellovibrionales bacterium | reverse complement strand
TTTGAAGTTCAGGCTTTTCACCACGCGTCCTTTTTGCGTCACATCAATTTTTCCCTGTAGCGACAATCGACGAGCAGCTCGGCGGGTTTGCTCCATCAACATGCGCCATTTGTTCGGCTCCAATGCACGCGCTGCTTCCGACGGACAAATGCTGGATCCTGTTTTTCGTTGTTGAAGTAAGGTGAGAATCATCTCTTCTAGTTTTTTGTCTTGAGAAGAAAGAGAGCGCTTACATGCTCGGCTGCAGTAGCGAACGTTGTCCCAGTCCTTTTCCCATTTCTTTCGCCAACTGAAGGGGCGTCCACAGGTGAGGCAGTTTTTATGTTCAATATTGGATTGAGTAGCCATCACGGATTCACTATTCGCGCAGTAGAATTGGTTTCGCTTTTTTCCAGTACCCGAAGAATCGTTTGAGCTTGGGTTCCCGGTCGAAGCTCACGAATGGCTCGTCGTCAGTGGTCACCACGCTCACGTGGTTGGATAAAACTTCAATGAGGTGGAGCAACTCTGGGTTGGGTGTGTTGGCCACGAATAAGCGTTGTGCCTGATTCTTGTGTATCAATGCGGTGACCACTTCTTCGGTGTCGCCTCGGTAAATGGGAACACCCATCTCGCAAAGGGTTTCATAGATAAACACCAAGCGTTTCATGCCGTAGTTTGCCTTGCGTAGGTACGCTTCATCCCAAACGAAGAAGCCGTGAACCTGTAAATCAAGCCCTTGGTATGCGGGGTGGTTGCTTCGTAAGGCGTCCTCGTGAATCCAAACGATGCTCTCTCTCATAGCTGACCTACTTGCGGAAAGAGACGAGCGGTGAGTTCATCGTAGGATGCATCCAATACTGTGTTGGTCGCTGGACGGGTATCGATGTCCTCAGTTGAATACTTCTGAACATTTTCCAAATTGAAAATATAAGGCTTTCGGCTGAAAGTACTCGCCACCCATTGCCATGAAAGATTGTTAGAGGCGGCATCGCCGTCTAAGAGGTGATGGAGAAACCAGTGGGCACCGGCTTGCCACCGAATTCTACGCCAATGAACAATATAGGAAGCCACATACATCCGGGCGTGGTTATGTAGGTAACCTGTCTCAAGTAGAGTTCGAATAAAGTAATCGATGCATGCTACACCTGTTTCCCCGTGACGAATGTCATCGGGGAGCTCGATTGCATAATCGGTGGGTTTCCATCCTGTTTTGTAATCTTCAACATCATGCCAAATCCATTCAGGATGTTTTTGATAAACCCGCTGCCAGAAATCACGCCAAGCGAGTTCTTGAACGAATTTCTCAGCCTGTTGTGGACGGGATACCCGCGTAAGGGCTTCGTCCTTTACTTGGGTGAGGCTAAGGATGCCATGCCGAATATAGGGTGAGAGGTGTGTCACCGCGCCATCGAGAAAGTTACGGGTACGGCCGTAACGTGCGGGTTCTATTTGCTCAAGTCTGCTTTGAGCGGCGGAGTGCCCGCCATGAAAAGGACTTGATGGACTGTGTTCAAGCCAGGGAGCCAAGTGCCCCACATACTCACTTAGGGCAGCTCGATTGTCGAATTGGGTCTTAAGGGGTTCAGGTGTCTGGATACGATGCATTGAATACAACCTTGTCGATGCACGGGGGCCCAACGCCTCCTTACTCACATATTTCGTACAAAATTGAGGATTGGAAAGGGGGGCTAGGGCGTTCTAAGAGGAGCTGTGTGCACTTTTAAGTCGTTTGTTTCTTCGTTACCTAAAAAATCGAATGTTTTTGGTGTATCGGGCCTAAGGTTGCTGCTAGGCTCGGCCCACAAATCTAGAACCATGGCTCAACCAGGTCGTATTTTTGGGGGAAATAGATGCAGGTTATCATACAAAACAAATTTAGAGTTTCAGCTTTATGGGTCGCCCTGGGCGTCCTGTTTTCGGCTGGGTCCGTATTGGCTCAGGCACCCAAGTCCAATCAGTTTTGGTGGCCAGAAAAGCTTAACCTCGATCCGCTGCGGCAACATGCACAGATATCAAATCCGTTGGATGAAGATTTCGATTACGCCGCCGAATTTGCCAAATTGGACTTAGAGGCGGTTAAGAAAGACCTCGTTGCGGTTATGAAGACATCGCAGGATTGGTGGCCGGCAGATTATGGTCATTATGGTCCATTCTTTATTCGTATGGCTTGGCACAGTGCTGGAACTTATCGCGTCACCGATGGTCGCGGTGGTGCTTACGGTGGGATGCAACGTTTTGCACCGCTTAACAGTTGGCCGGACAATACCAACCTCGATAAAGCGCAGCGATTGATTTGGCCAATTAAGCAGAAGTATGGCAATGCCATTTCATGGGGTGACCTCATGGTGCTCGCAGGTACCGTGGCTATGGAGTCTATGGGTTTTCAAACGCTTGGTTTTGCCGGTGGACGTGAAGATGCCTGGGAGCCCGATTTGGTTTATTGGGGCCCTGAGACCAAGTTTCTTGAGGATAAACGTTATGAGAAGGGGCGTAAGCTTAAAAAGCCCCTAGGCGCAGTTCAAATGGGTTTGATTTACGTCAATCCACAAGGACCTAACGGTAACCCTGATCCCTTGGCTGCCGCGAAAGATATCCGAGAGACCTTTGGCCGAATGGCTATGAACGATGAAGAAACCGTGGCCTTGATTGCCGGTGGTCATACCTTCGGTAAAGCTCACGGTGCGGCCAATCCAGGTAAGTATGTTGGCAAGGAACCCGAAGGAGCCAGTATTGAAGAGCAAGGATTGGGTTGGAAAAACAAATACAAGTCTGGCAAAGGTGCAGACACCATCACCAGCGGTTTGGAAGGTGCTTGGACCTCAAGTCCGGCTCAGTGGACCCATCAATATTTAGAAAACCTGTATGCATTCAATTGGGTGAAAACGAAAAGCCCAACGGGCGCCATTCAGTGGATTCCCGATGATAAAAATGCAGCCAATATGGTTCCAGACGCTCATGACCCGAATAAGCGGCACGCACCGATTATGTTCACCACAGACCTGGCACTGCGTATGGACCCAGCTTACGGAAAAATTACCAAGAGATGGCTTGAGAACCCCAAAGAGTTTGAAGCAGCGTTTGCTCGGGCTTGGTTCAAGCTAACCCACCGGGATATGGGACCGCGTTCTCGTTACCTGGGAGCCCTGGTACCGAAGGAAGAGTTTGTGTGGCAGGATCCTGTTCCAGCGGTTGACCATCCTTTGGTAGAAGCAGCGGATGTGGCAAAGCTGAAGGCTGATATTTTGGCCTCGGGTATTGCTCCAGCCGATTTGGTTCGAGCGGCGTGGGCTTCGGCATCCAGCTATCGAGATACGGATGCTCGGGGCGGCGCCAATGGCGGCCGTGTTCGATTGGCACCGCAGAAAGACTGGGCGGCCAATGACCCCGCAGTTTTAGCAAAGGTGTTGACTGGATTAGAAACCATTCAAACTGCTTTTAACCAAGCGGGCACTAAGAAAATCTCCATGGCTGACTTGATTGTCTTGGGTGGAGCGGCTGCTATTGAGCAAGCGGCCAAGCAAGCCGGACACCCTGTTGATGTGCCATTTAGTCCAGGTCGCACCGATGCCACCCAAGAGCAAACAGATGTTGATTCGTTTGCTGTGTTGGAGCCAACTGCCGACGGCTTTCGCAATTACTTTGGAGAAGGCAATCCTTTGTCACCGGCTGAGCATTTGGTGGATAAAGCCAATGTATTGAGCCTGACCATTCCTGAACTCACTGTTTTGGTTGGTGGTATCCGTGCGTTGGATGCTAATGCTGGCAATGCCAAGCACGGGGTGTTTACGGATCGTCCGGGCACGTTGACCAATGACTTCTTTGTAAACCTTCTAGACATGGCACCCACATGGAAGAAGTCAGAGAAGCAAGCAGGAATTTACGAAGGTCATGACCGAGCCACGAAGGCCCTCAAGTGGACAGCGACGCCGGTGGACTTAATTTTTGGTTCTAACTCTGAGCTTCGGGCCGTTGCTGAGGTTTATGCGCAGGCAGGTTCGCAGGGTAAGTTTGTTGCGGATTTTGTCAAAGCTTGGACCAAGGTTATGAAGCTTGACCGCTTTGAGCTGGCAAAGGTTGTTAAGGCGGCTGTTAATGCACCCGCCGCAGCTCCCGCTGCAACCGCTCCAAAGGGTGGGTGTCAGGCTGTTCCGGTTTTACCGCTCTGGGGGTTGTTGGCATCGTTGCTCCTGTGGCGCCGACTGCGTAAGAGAGATTAAAGCAAGATGTATGGAGGGGCCTGAATATGGGCCCCTCTATCCTTGGCTACCCATTTCGTCCACGATTCATGACGATGGCATTTTAGCTCTACTCTGAGCACTCACCTGTATTTTCGCAGGCACCTGGATCTTCACAGTCAAACTCGAAATTGCCGCAGGTCCACTCACTGTCAATGCATGTGGAAGGGCAGCAGTCGCCGCCGTCCCAATCACAGTCTTGGGTGTTGTTGACTGGGTCGCACCACGCATCGCCGATCCAGTTTTCGGCGCAGTGTGAGCCCACTGTCTCATTTTGACCGTCATCAGCATCACATAGTTCTGGGAACTGCGCGCAATCATC
>CAZZDT010000395.1:0-4539 GCA_964652435.1 uncultured Bdellovibrionales bacterium | reverse complement strand
AGATTTGTTTAGATGAGCCCGGCTGCGATGCTATTTATCAATTTAAGTACGCCAATCCGTCCGATTCACGGTCTTGTTTTCTCTTTATGCAGGAGAACTGCTACGACACCGGGCAGATGCAACCCGAGATATATCTCGTCGGCTGGGAAACTTGGATTTGGGTGGTAGTAGATCCGCCAGCTCCAGCCATTCCGGTAGCCTGTGACTTTGGCCTTGTTTGTTATCAGTATTCATTTGATGCCGACTGCCCGGCCGATGTGGTGGCCGACGCTCAGTCTTGTTTCGATGACCCAACGGCAACATCAGTGGAAACCTGCAGTGGTAACTCTTACGGAACACTGGAGACTTCTGACGCGACTTGTTCTGTGAGCACCGAGTGTTTTGCTTCGGACGCCAACGGTGAGTTCATCTGCGATCAGCTGGTGAATCAAACGTTTTAAGAGAGGACTGAGGGGCGCAGAAGGTGATTAGAATTAGACCACACCTCTCCACCTTGAGCTGCTCTCGGGTCCCTGAAACAATCAGGTCATGAGAGTTCAACCCGAAAAGACATTGTTTGGTGACCTATCCGGCTGGCCTTTCTTGGGTAGGAGTGGCGGCCGGTTATGACAAAGCGTGTGGCAAACTTAGGGGCAGGCTTTTTCGCGTCCCAATCTAATGGAATACAAGGGTACCAAACTTATCACGATGGAGTTTGCTGAACCTACAGATGTTAACGAGGAGCAGGACTCTGGTCGGCGTCATCCTCGCTCTGGTGTAGGTAATTCCACCTCCGTATGGCTTACCCCCAACGGGCTCGCAGACGTGATGGATGCTCTCGATTTCAAGCATCATGAAATATTCAGTTCGAATGCCAACTTGCGTTACCAAATTGGCTTCTTTCGCAATGAACCCCACAAAGCGGTGAGCGACCAACTGGATTTTTCCCAACCTCTCCCTATGCGTTTAGAGCGAGGTGAGGCTGCAGAGGTGAGTCGAAAAAAGGATATCGAGTTTTTATCTCGTACGGCGGCTGAGGTGTTTGTGGTGGGTGACAAATCTCGCCTTGAGAATTGTCTTAATGTACTGGCAGGAAACAATATTACGGTACGAGAAACCATCACCCTCGATGGTGAAGTCGCTTTAAGTCAAGAGCAGCTTGAATATCTCATGCAGCAAGGTGAGAATGGTCAGAGTGTTTATATCGTTTTAGCCACATCCAATGTCTCAGAGATTTACACTCAATTGATGCTGGCTAACTTCGCGAGTTATGTCTTTAGCACTTTTTCCTTATGACAATAGAATGATGAGGGGCGAATCATTATTGCTTTATAGCTTGTTGCCCATTGTTCTTTCTTGACTCATCCACGCAAGGATTCTCGCAGTTTTTACTCTACAGCACTGATGCTTGCGAGCGATTGAGTTCCAGCAGTGCGACCAGCTGACTCACCAGTAAGCTTATAATAGTGATTAAAGGAAGTTTGGGCGGAGTTCTATTGCTCAAGGGCATCAGCGCCTTGCGCATCCACAAGAACTTTTTGCCTAGCGGCTTGTTGCATGTCCACTACTTGGTCGGTCTCATCCACAATCTCACCGGTGAGAACTTCGAGCACATCCTCTAGGCTGACTACACCAGACACACCACCGTACGCATCTTCCACCACGGCAATGTGCTGCTTGTTTTGTTGAAAGGTCGTGAGTAGGTCATCGGCGGCAATGCTTTCAGATACGTGCTGCACCGAGGTGTGATGTTCGGAGATAGGTTCGCTTCCGTCACCATTGATGAGCGCTGCCAGAAGCTGAGACTTAAGGGCAAAGCCAAGTACATGGTCAGGGGTATCTCCAATCACAATCAAACGGCTGTGCTGGGAGTTGATGATGAAGTCTTTGGCGTCTTTGAGTGCATCGCTGCCGTTGAGGTAGGTCATGGCTATGCGTGGTGTCATCAAATCCCTGGCGGTGGTGTCGTTTAGCTTAAACACTTGTTGGAGCATTTCAGCTTCATCATCTTCAATCACGCCTTCGTCGAGACCAATCTGAGCCAAGAGACGAATCTCGCCCTCGTTGGTGGTGAGATTGGTTTTGCCTCGGGTAATCGGTGCGGTGATCCGCTCCAAAAACCAGACCACCGGCGAAAGAATTTTAGTCATCAAGAGAATACTGGGGGCAACCTTCAGGGCTACTTGTTCGGAGTAATGCTCACCTAAGGTTTTCGGAATGATTTCGGAGAAAATGATGATCAAGAGGGTAAGAACCCCAGAGAAAATACCCAGCCATTCATTGCCCAACGCGTTGGCGGCCAAAGCACCAATGGTAATGCTGCCAACAATATTGGCGATGTTGTTCAGCACCACGATCGTAGCTATGGGGCGGTTCATATTTTCTAAAATCTGAACGAGTTGCCGCGCGCCGTAACGCTTACTTTCCTCTGCCTTGCGGGCCTTCACCATGGAAACGGAAAACAGAGCGGCTTCAGTACCCGAGCAGAACGCGGATCCAATCAACACGATAAGAATGGCGAGAATCAGCGGGATCATGAGTCGTGGTCGACTCGCAAGTTATATTTTAACTGGGCTATCATCGTTCCAAGTGGAAGTTGCTCCGGATTTAGGATGGGCAAGGACCACTCATTGGCTAATATAGCCATAAATCCAGGTACCACAACGCCTACCGAGAAATATTTCGATGCTACGGTCGAAAAAATTGAAATGGCAGATTGAAGGCCGTGAGGTGAGGATTCAAAATGTTCTCATGAGAAACTTACTTTTCGAATTTTATTAGGTTTTTACTGGGTTCAAGGGTGACTGTAGGAATAGGTGAATGGAATTGTTAAGTCACCTGGTTTGTTTCATCGTCCGCCGCTTCTCGCCGTTGTTTCGGCTTTGACTGCCCACTCTCCGTTTCGTAGAGTCTCTCAGATTGGGGTAAGTCAAAGTGATGAGACGCTGTAATTTTTACTTGGCCATATGTTTTTTGCCGCTCTTCTTTGGTGTGGGTTGCCAGGATGCTCCGGATGACGAGGCCGAAACTCCCGGGATTGATAACTTTTTCGACCGTTCGGTGGTTCAAAGTATTACACTGGAAATCGCCCCAGAAGACCGGCAAGCCATGTTTGATGCGCTTCCCGAGCGGGTCTACGTGCCGGCGACTTTTATCTGGGGAGACACACGTTTAGAAAATGTAGGGGTGCGCTTTAAGGGGAACAGTTCATCTCAACCTGAGGCTTGGTGGAAACGCAGTTTGCTGATCAAGTTTGGCGAGTTTGTGGATGGGCAGCGCTTTCTCGGTTTACGCCGGGTATCTTTGGACAATGGTGTGCAATTTGGTTCGCTTTTTTCGGAGCGGCTCATGTCGGACATTCTTTTATCCGAAGAGGTCATTTCCTCACGCACCAACTATGCCCAGGTCACCATCAATGGAGAATTCGAAGGCCTCTTTGTGAATGTTGAGCGCATCGATAAATCCTTTCTAGAAAGTGCTTTTGGCAATCGCGATGGCATTTTGTACAAGAATCACCTTGGGGGACCAGGCTCAGATTTTTCGGTATTGCAAAGCCTAGAGGAATACGGGCTGAGCTTTGAGCCTAAAACCCATGAAGATGAAGCCGATTACAGCACTTTAATGAACCTTGCGGTTTTGCTGCGCGACACGCCTGATGCCGAGTTTGCCCAAGTGCTAGAAGATAGCTTTGCGCTTGAGCCGTTTATGAAGCTGATGGCGGTCATGATGCTTGGTGGAGCCTTCGACCAGTACACGGGTTTTAACCCTCACAACTTTTATATTTACGATGATCCAGTTTCTGCGCGCATTCATTATATTGTGTGGGATTTGGATGTTGGATTTGCCGACAATGCTTTTGGGCAAATTCCGGTGATTGATGGTTGGGACGCTTCGTGGCCGGCACCTAAGATCCCGCGGCCGCTCATCGAGCGCATACTTTCAAATGATAGTTTAAGGTTGCGTTATCAAGTGCATGCCAACCGCATTCTGGAAACCTATTTTCGGCCGGAACTTTTAGAACAAGAACTCGATGATTTGTTCACGCTTGTGCAACCCGTTTTAGAATTGGACCCGTATCCACCTCAACGCGTCACGGTACCAACGGACAGCGGCTATCCGTCTGTTATTGCCTCCATGAAGGCCTTTATACAGCGCCGTTATGAGACGGCTCGTTATCAGCTGGATAATCCCGCAACCGAACGGCCCGTTCATCAATCTGAGCAAGGTCCCCAACCAGGAGAATCACTGGCGGATGACCCAAGCAATCTTGAGGTGACACTTGTTGATACTCAGGGCATTCACTTACGCTGGCAGGACAACTCTGAACGGGAGGCAATGACCATTGTTCAAAGGTGTCAGGGAGTAGGGTGCACGAGTTTTCAAAACCACGTGGGGGTTGAGTCCAACCAGCCACCTGAAACCATTGATGGTTCGGTGCGTGAAGGCATTACTTACCGCTATCGGGTATATGCGGCGTGGCCGACGCCGGAAGGCCCCCAAGGAACTGGGACTTCTAATGTTGTAGAAGCCACTCCCTAAGAGCGCTCAAATGAATCGGTA
>CAZZDT010000394.1:0-4539 GCA_964652435.1 uncultured Bdellovibrionales bacterium | reverse complement strand
GCTGGGGAAGTACTTAGCCAAATCGTGGCTTCAACCAGTCAAACCGGTAATCTCGTTGAACGCATTTCAAGCGCCATGAACCGCCAGGCAGCCGGTACCAAACAGGTGAGCAATGCCATGCGTGAAGTTCACTCGGTTGTTATTCGAGTTCGAGAGGTCGTTGGTACCCAGAAGAATGAAAGCCGAGATCTTGAGGCTTCCATTCGTACCATGCGGATCCAAATGAGCCGCGCAACCGCTACCGCAAAACAGCAGATGAGCGTTATTCAAGAAGCTATCAAAGCCATTAGCTTCATCTTCCAACAGATTCAGCTGATCTCGAACTTCAATACGGATCAGGTGCGCAACCAGCAGAATGTATCCAAAGCTGTTGATAAGCTTAAGCATCTTTCCGACCTGCATCACGCCAGTGCCGACAATTTGTCGATGGCAGTGGAGCAATCCAACCGGCAATCTAAGTTGGTACGAGACGGTCTGAAATCCTTTAGAATCTAAATTCGCGATCCTAGCATCAGCTTCAGCATATTTGCTTAAGTTCCTGGCCCAATTGGTTGTCTGCTTCATCTTGCTCATTCAGGACAACCGCGCTATTCGCCCGAAAAAATAGAAGTATTTCTCCCATTGGGCTGGTACACTGGCCAGATACGATTGAGCGAGAAACACGAAATAAACCAAGTAGAGTCAATCTTATGCGCATCTGTATCCGCGATATCGAAATCAGCCTTCAAGAGGCGGCCGCTCCAGAAAATGCGCTGGTCCAAAAAGTGGAATCCCTGCTCCATGCATCTGGGGTCATTTCCGAACTGGTTATCACACGACGTATTCTGGATGTTCGGCGAAACCGCCCTCGGTATCTCTATGTGGTCGAATGTGAAATTCCTGAAAACCTTGGTCTGAAGGCCATAGATAAAAAGCTCGCAGAACCTCCTAAAGATCTCGCTCTTAACCAGATCAGGCTTTCTCGGCCCTATGAGGGTCCCGCTCCCATCGTTGTGGGTGCCGGACCAGCAGGACTCTTTTGCGCACTTAATCTGGCTGAAGCCGGACTCAAGCCGCGTATTATCGAGCGCGGTAAAGATGTTAAGCGCCGGGGCCGTGATGTCTCCAGGCTTTACAGCAAAGGAAACTTAGACGCGGAATCTAACGTTTGTTTTGGCGAAGGCGGTGCCGGTACCTATTCCGACGGTAAGCTCTATACACGGGTCAACGACCCACGCTTTCGCAGACTACTCGAAGCCTTTGTGCACCACGGTGCAAAGCCAGAGATTCTAATCAACAACCGGCCACATATTGGTACAGATCGTTTGATTAAACTCTTAATTGCAATCCGCCAACACCTCGAGGATCTCGGCGCCACATTCCACTTTGATACACGCGTGGACGACTTCATTGTCCAAGATGGTAAAATCAAAGGCATTCAAACTCATAACGGAGATCGCATCGAGAGCGATCATGTTTTTGTGGCCACCGGTCACTCCGCTCACCAGGTTTGGCGAGACCTTGAAAGACACGGCGCTCAACTCGAGTGCAGACCTTTTTCATTGGGTTTTCGTGTGGAGCATCCTCAGGAGCTCATCAACCAAATTCGTTACGGACGAGAAGCCCAGAACGAATTGCTGCCCGCCGCCGACTACAAGCTTGTTCACAATCAGAAACAAGGCGACAGCCGAGGGGTTTACTCCTTTTGCATGTGCCCAGGCGGTGTCGTTGTCACCACCCCAACGGAACCCGAAGCTCTGTGTATCAATGGTATGAGCCATGCGGCGAGATCGGGAAATTACGCCAACAGTGCGCTCGTGGTCACGGTCACTCCAGAAGATTTCGCAAAAGCCGGTCATACTGGCACTTTCGCAGGCTTTAAGTTTCAAGACGAAATCGAGCGCAAAGCTTATGTGGCCGGCGGAGGTAACTTTGTTGCCCCAGCCAACCGAGTTACTGACTTTCTAGAAGGTAAGACCAGCCAAGATTTACCAGCCACAAGCTACCGGCGCGGCATTACGCCTTTCCCGATTCAAGAAATCTATCCGGCTCCCGTGATCCAAGCGCTAAAACAAGGCCTTGAACGGTTCAACGGCAAAATGCGAGGCTTTGTCACCCAAGACGCCAAACTCATCGGTGTCGAAACACGCACAGCATCGCCCGTTCGAGTCATCCGAGACCACGAAACCCGGCAAGCTGCCGGAATATCGGGACTCTACCCCATGGGTGAAGGCATGGGCTACGGCGGCGGTATTGCCAGCGCCGCCATTGACGGTATGCGCTCAGCCGATGCCTGCCTCCTGGCCATGGGCGGCGAAGAAGAACAAATGCCAGGCAAATAGCTCTGAACATTTGGCTGAACTCCGGTTTGTGTTAACTTTTTTGTACATATGGGAGCCAAACTAAGAATCATTGGCGGAAAGAATTCCGGCATCAGCTACGAATTGGTGGATGAAGTGACCACCATGGGTAGGTCTCCCAGTTGTCATGTTGTAATCCCCGAAGAAGCTGCCAGCCGGCAACACGCGGAAATTATGAAAAGCCCCGAGGGCTATATCCTCGTGGACCTTGAAAGTCGCAACGGGACATCCATTAATGGTTTCGCCATCGCAGGACAAACACTCTTAAGAGATCGCGACCGTATTAGCATTTGCAGTACCACCATCGAATTTCAATCGGGTCCGACCACCAGCGACTTGATGCGACTTGAAGATCCTATTTCGGGTCCCGATACAGTGGATAGCACAGTACTCAGTCGAATCGACGCTCAACAAAGCGCCGAGAACCTAGCGCGGTTCCAACCGGAAGCTAAACTTCGAGCAATCTTGGAACTCAACGAGGCCATTGGGCAGTCCATTGAAATCGATGATCTCTTGCCGAAGATCCTAGACTCGCTCATGAAGCTTTTCACCGAAGCCGACCGAGCCATTCTGGTCTTGATGGATGAGCAAGAGGAGCTTTACCTCCACTCCATCTATCACCGAGATCCAAACGATGATTCACTGGAATTCAGTCGAACTGTCATCAATACAGCTATTTCCGAAAAACAAGCAATCCTTAGCGCCGATGCTGCAACGGACGCGCGTTTTGCCACCAGTCAAACCATTGTTGATGTTCGAACACGCAGCGTGATGTGCGCTCCGCTTCTGGCGACGGGCGGCGAGGCCTTTGGTGTTATTCAAATTGAGACGCAAAACTTTGAAAAGTCTCTAACGGAAGACGACCTCCAAGTTCTCACCAGCTTAACCGCTGTATCGGCGATGGCCATCGAGAAGGCCGACATCTACGAACAAAGTTTGCGACAGAAAAAAGTCGAGCAAGAGCTAAGTTTTGCACGGGAAGTACAGCAAGGTTTCCTGCCGTTCGCACTGCCCCATATTGATAACTTTTCCACCTGGGCATTCTATGAACCGGCGGGCCATGTAGGCGGAGACTTTTACGACGTGGTGGAACTGCCTAATGGCAATTTCGCGCTTATGGTAGCTGATGTATCAGGTAAGGGCGTTCCCGCCGCCATGATGATGGCGCGCGCATCCAGCGAAGCAAAAGTTGGTCTGGCAAGTTCACCGGGCGACCTTGGGCACGCCATGAACTACATCAACATAGCCATGTGCGCCGCCAGATTGCCTGGACGATTCG
The DNA here is from genome assembly GCA_964652435.1 of uncultured Bdellovibrionales bacterium. Taxonomy (GTDB): domain Bacteria; phylum Myxococcota; class XYA12-FULL-58-9; order XYA12-FULL-58-9; family JABJBS01; genus JABJBS01. The sequence goes on along the minus strand of CAZZDT010000394.1, from coordinate 921 downwards.
TCACCATGGTTGTCTGTGTCCTAGACCCCACCAATCGAAGAGTCACCATGGCCACCGCCGGTCATATGTCACCCCTGGTTTTACGAAACTCCGGTAATCTTGAAGAACCCATCACCGAAGACAATGGTGGCATTCCTATCGGTGTAAGTGGAAATTGGGAATTCGACGTCACCAGTGTCACTCTTAAGCCGGGTGAGCGGGTGGTTCTTTATACTGATGGCATTACAGAGGCCATGAACGAGCATGGTGAGATGTACAGCGATGAACGGCTTTCCGAGAGAATTAAAAGCAGTCCCACTGAACTGCCCAGTGCCGACTTGGGCAAACGCATCATCGATGACGTCCATGTTCATATTGGTAATGGCGTTCAAAATGACGACATTACCCTCTTGGTATTTGGCTGCGACGGTTAAAGACGGTTTAAATAAAACGCGCAATTGTTGGCTGGCATAGGAACAAGCTCACCCAGCTCAAAACCAGCTTGGGATGCTATGTCCATCATCTCTTCAAACTCTCTGATGCCAGCCCCTGGAATATTAAGCTTTAAGCTCTCATGAAACCGCTGATTACTCGGCTCAAGTGGTTTGTCTCGAAATGACCATGGGCCATAAAAAAACAAGCGGCCACCTGGTTTCAACAGCCGACCAGCGCCCTCCACCAAATTCACCACTCCCTGAAAACAAACAATATGCGCGACATTCATGTTGAAAATAAAATCAGGATGGAATTCTTGCGGCAAAAGCTTCAACCAATCTTCGCTTAAGAGATCCAAATAAATCGGTGCCTCTAGATTGGGAACCTCCAATTCATCTCGCCACGCAGAGATACTGGGTAGATAATCTTGCACATCACTTGGCTGCCACGTGATATGAGGAAGCTCTTTCGCAAAATAACATGCGTGCTGACCTGGCCCACTTCCAA
>CAZZDT010000393.1:0-4541 GCA_964652435.1 uncultured Bdellovibrionales bacterium | reverse complement strand
ACTCACCTGATATTGGTTTTGGGCTGCTCAAGTTTGCGAGGTGCGTCCCGTTCCGCTCGAGTTCACAAGCTAGAAAGCCTAGGAATGCTCTTGGAACCAACCTAAATATGCGCTCTAATTTGAAGTCAAACCATAAATCCCGGAGCTTTCTTGGTGAGCAATGACTTCTCAAGTGCTGACACTACGCCATCGATTATCCATGGAGCCCCGTATAAAAACGCTCCCAATCAGCGAACAACGTTGGTGGACTGTCTCATAACCACAGCCGCACAAGCACCAAACCGAGGCCTGACCTACTTGAGGGCCGATGGTACGGAACAAAAAGAAACTTACGCTGAGCTACTCGAGCGCGCCACTGGTGTCTTAGGGTCTTTGAGAAATCAAGGTGTTGAAAAGGGTCAGCCAGTGATGATTCAACTGAACGAACCCGAGCACTTTGTCTCTGTTTTTTGGGCTGCCTTACTGGGCGGAATGGTTCCGGTCCCCCTTTCAAGCCTCTTGACCTTAGGGCGCGGCGGAAACGAGTTGGGAAAAACCTACCGTATTTATGAGACCCTTGAGCAACCTCTTATTGTTACCGACACAAAAACCCAAAAAGCATTAAATGAGCAGATTGCGCTGACCGGTATGACACCTCTCCGCTTGGCTGCTTACGAAGACTGTGCCCAAGAGAAACAAAGTGCGCAAACCGAATTAACGCCTTCTCTGCCTGATGAAACTGCTTTCATTCAATTCAGCTCAGGTAGCACCGGCACTCCCAAAGGAGTGTGCCTGACGCATCAAAATCTGGTCCACAACATTGTCTCAATCTTTGAACACCAAGAAGGCAAACCAGAGGACTGCTTCGTAAGCTGGTTACCCCTTTTTCACGACATGGGAATCATTGGATATCATCTCTTGCCAACGGTTCTGCAAGCCAAGCAGGTCTTAATGCAGCCTCGGCAATTTATGAAACGCCCTTTTAGCTGGCTTAAGGCTCTGCATGACCACAAAGGCTCATGCACAGCATCGCCAAACTTTGGTCTCAATCGCGTTTTGGCGAAAGTCACTCCCGAAAAAGTAAGTGAACTCGACTTAAGCCACATGCATTGTTTACTCAATGGCTCCGAACCAATCTCATGGGATGTCTTGAATCGCTTTACGAAACTCTTGGAACCTGCTGGTTTCTCGCCCAAAGCCATGAGCCCCGGTTATGGTTTAGCCGAAGGCAGTTTGTGCATCAGCGCGCGCCCGGCCCAAACATTACCGAAGGTTCACCACATCAATCGAGAGACCCTTGACCAAATCAATACAGTGGTCACTAACGCGGAACCTACTCAAACCTCTATCGCCCTGGTAGAGGTTGGAACCGCCGTCGCTGGTGTAAGCATACGCATTGTAAACGCGCTAGATGAGACCGTGAAATCGGGGACGGTCGGTCATATTCAAATTCGCGGCCCCAATGTGACCGCTGGCTATTTCAACGCTCCCGAACTCAACGCTCAAACCTTCTGCAACGGCTGGCTTCGAACTGGCGATCTAGGACTTATCCTAGATGGTAGATTGGTCATTACAGGTCGCCATAAAGACATTTTATTTGTGAGAGGCCAAAACTATTACGCCCATGACCTCGAGCAACACCTATCAACTCTCGAATGGTTCGATGCCGGGCGAACCGCCGTGTTCGCTTCTCCTAACCCCAACGATGGCAGCGATGTGATTTGCCTCGCTGGTGTATTCAAAAGCACCAGTATGGAGCTTGAGAAACAATGTGAAGAAACCCGTTTGCATATAGCGGACGCATTCGGCTTCCAACTTGATCACATCATTCCCGTCAGACCCAAAGATATCCCCAAAACATCCAGCGGAAAAATTCAACGGCATCAACTTAAGAAGCGTTTTGAGACAGGAGAATTCAATGATGTCCTACATTCATTGCCCACCAGTCCTGTGCCACCTAAGAGTTCACAAGTCTAGTAAAGACTTCCATGACGCTCGAAATAAGTCAGGTACATTCGCATCTCAAACTCTAGTTGATGATAGTCCGGCTCCAAATGTGTACATAACTTATAAAATGCTTTGTTATGCTCTTTCTCTTTTAAATGAGCCAACTCATGGACCACTATCATTCTCAAAAACTCCAGAGGTCCTTGCTTCAAGACGGAAGCGACTCTGATTTCATGCTTGGCCTTCAGCTTCCCACCTTGAACTCTTGAAATAAATGTATGGGTACCCAGGGCATGCTTCACCACGTGTAGCTTGTTGTCGTAACAAATCTTGCTAAGGGGAGCCGCCTTTCGCAGTGACGCTCTCTTCATCTCATTCACATATTGACCAAGAGCCTTGTCGGTCTGAATGTCATGACACTGCGGATACTTCTTCAAAAGGTAGCTTCCCAGCCTACCCTCGTGAAGCATCTCCTCAACCTGAATCTGAACCGATTCAGGGTAACCACTCAAATACTTTAAGCCCGCCATAGTCCTGCCATACACACCACTTGAAAAATTGTAAACCGCAGCCACGGGCCCTAACTCTGAGAAAACCCCATAGAACACAACGCAGTTCCCCTCTCAATCATCCGGAATTATTGAGTATTAAATTGCCCACATGAGCATCCCTGGAGCGTCAATCAAGCAAATGCTAATCTTGGGTCCGACCAAAGGGGGCCACCACATGCCAAAAATAGGAACACCAAATACGGATTCAGCCACGAAAGCGATGCTTCTTGGAGCTGGAGAATTGTGCCGCGAAATCGCAATCGAAGCGCAGCGTTTAGGCTTAGAAGTCATTGCAGTCGACCGGTATGAAGACGCGCCCGCCATGTCCGTGGCGCATCGCTCTCACGTCATCCACATCGAAGATGCCGCAGAACTTAGAAAACTCATCGATAAAGAAAAACCGGACTTCATCATTCCGGGAAGCGAGCACATTGCCGCCGACGTTCTTCTGGAATTTGAGGAAGAAGGATACACGGTGGCGCCCTCCGCACGGGCGGCCCAGCTTGGAACCGACCGTGGTAGGATCCGCGAACTTGTGGCCCACGAATTAGGATTAGCAACATCCCCGTTTCGGATTGCCCATACCATGGCTGACTATTGGAGCAACATCGGGGAAATAGGTTTCCCTTGCATGGTGAAGCCGCTCTCAAGCTCATCTGGTGTGGGGCATAGTTTTCTAAAAGGGGATGGTGACACCATGAGCAGTTGGCAAACCGCTCAAGACAAAGCACACCCCGGCACTTGCGGCGTTATCATCGAAGGATTGATAGAATTCGACTACGAGGTCACGCTCTTAACGGTCAAGCACGCTGGTGGGACGCTCTTTTGCGACCCCATTGGGCACCACAAACTCAAAAGTAATTACCGAGAGTCCTGGCAACCTCATCCAATGAGCGACAAGGCTTTGGAGCGCGCTCAAGAAATGGCCCAAAAGATTACCGATAACCTTGGTGGATACGGCCTCTTCTCAATGGAGTTTTTCGTAAAGGGCGATGAAGTTTATTTTAGCAAAGTAGCTCCGCGCCCTCATGACACCGGAATGGTCACCATGGCTTCTCAAAATATATCAGAATGCGCACTGCACCTACGGGCCATTCTGGGACTGCCGATTCCAGCGGTGCGGTCGGAAGGGGCCGGTGCAGCCGCCGCCATCGTGGTGGAAGGTGACGGCACCGATCCGGTCTACACAATTTCTACGGAAGCCATGCTTGAACCCGACACCAGTATTCGGCTCTTTGCCAAAACCGAAGTCCATGGCGTGCGACCAATGGGCGTGGCTCTGGCCATCGGCAAAGATGTAGAAGAAGCACGTAAAAAGGCAAAAGCCATTGCCGACTCGGTTAAAGTCGAGTTGTCCTGACTCAAAAGTCCACGGATCTCACAAAACCATTCAAAATGACACTCCCCTTCAGGGAGGGATGTAACCAAACTCCCTACCTTGAAAAACCTTGAGAGATCCCTAAGTTGAAGCCACCGTCCATAAGGGAATATACTTTTATGGTAACCTCTGCCTTATCGAGGAGTCCGTTATCTCTGGTAAAGACCATCTTCCCAAAGGGCGCTTTAGTCGTCTGGCAAAACTTGCCCGAGCTGGAGCAAAAACGGGCTCAGCCCTGGTCTTTTCCAAGACACCAGCCAAACAATTGATCAAGTCCACTGCCCTTCTCGGTCAACTCCGAGGCATCGCCACCAAATTGGGGCAAATGCTGAGCTATGTTGATGGTTTGGTTCCACCGGAACACCGAGACGCTTTTGAAAAAACCATGGGGAAGCTCCAGTCAGCCACCCCTGCCTCACCTCCCGAAGAAATCAGAGCACTGATACGGGAAGAATTCGGTAAAGACGCAAACGAACTCTTTGCCACCTGGGAAGACAAACCCATCGCCAGTGCCTCCATCGGCCAGGTACACAGAGCCGTCACCCATGAAGGTCAAGAGGTTGCGGTAAAAGTTCATCACCCCGGCATCGTTGAGGCACTTGAAGCTGACCTCCAAAATGCGGGTGCTATGGAGATGATTCTGTCCCTTCTGGGTTCTTCTAAGTTCGAGACGGGCCGTTTGATGA
>CAZZDT010000392.1:0-4549 GCA_964652435.1 uncultured Bdellovibrionales bacterium | reverse complement strand
GGTTGCCTTCTTGGTTGCCTTCTTGGTTGCCTTCTTGGTTGCCTTCTTGGCAACTTTCTTTGTGGCCTTCTTCGCCGTCTTCTTGGCTACTTTCTTGGTTGCCTTCTTAGCAACTTTCTTTGTGGCCTTCTTCGCCGCCTTCTTGGCTACTTTCTTGGTTGCCTTTTTCGCAGCTTTCTTAGCAGCTGGCTTTTTGGCGGCCTTTTTAGCTGGTTTGGCAGCTGCTTTTGGTGCGGTCGAGGCTGCAGGTGCTGGTGTAGCCTTGGTTTTTGGGCTTTGGCGACGGCGAGGACGGTCAATCAACTCATCGAGAAGCTGGTTGAGGCGGTCGATGGTCTGCTGAATGGTTTTAGGCAGCTTAAGCTGGTCTTGTCGGGTGAGCTTAAGAGTCTGCTCTCCAAGTTTGATCAAGAGTCGATCTCGCTCTTGGCGAACCCGATGCATGTCCGCCTCAAAGCGGTCTCGGGACTTCAGCAAAGAGTCGCGGGCTTCATCAATTTGATCGATGGCTTGTTGCCATAGATCGTTTGCGTATCGTTTCATTTCGTCTCTGGGGGCCATGAGTTGCTCTCCGGTCTCTGGGGTTTGAAAACTGAGCCGGAGCTAGCATTCACGATGCAGCGTGTCAATTGTAATTACTTTAATTTTTTCGCCTTGGTAGCCCCATCGATGGCTATTTTTTCAGCGGCTTTAAATGCTTTGCGAACTGCGCCCAGCATGCCTTTGACAACCTTCTTATTCGCTTCGTTGGTTGTACTTTCGAATTGTGCCCGAAATAAGTGCTTATTTTTTTGGACATACTCAATTTGGGCCAGCACACGCTCGCGCTCTTTGGCCGTGGTTTTGGGATCTTTGAGCATCGCCTGAATCACCACGTTGTCTTTACTTGGGAGAACCCGCTCGAAGGCCTGTGGATCTAAAATGAAGTAAGTAGCCATTAATGCTGAGATTTGCATGACGAATTCTTCCATGGTGAATCCGTACTTTTTGTAGATGGTATTGAGTGCTTCAAGCTGTTCGGGGCTCATTTGAGGCTGGCCGGAGCCAGTGGAGGCCATGTTTCCCATAAACTGATACTGTTGGCCGACCGTTTCTTTTGCTACTTCTGGTATAACTTTAATCAGACGTTTAACACTTGCAGTACTTAGTTCGGTGACCGGAGGGGTTAATTCACCAAATCCACCTGGACCAGCGAGAAGAGGCTGACTCAGGAGTTGAATGGAAATCGCGAGTGCAATAAAGATGTTTCTGTTTATACGTGCTTGCATGCTTGCCTCATTCGTAAGTTGAGCTGATTCTAGCGCAGGGAGATAGCGGTTTGAAGCTTATCGGTTTGACAAAGACTCTGCTCGTGGTGGCCGCCTTGGCCTTTATTATGGTGCCGACACTGGCAATGGCTCAAAACTCTGTACATTGTGACGATCCCAATACAGGGAAAAAGAAATGGGTCAAGATCTGGCGCGTCCATGCCATGTACAAAGATACCTCTGAGATTTTAGAAAACGAAGGAATTCATATCCTGGATCTTGAGGAAGATGATTGGAAACTCCGTAAGGAAATCGAAGGACACTGGGTGTCGAAGAATTGGTGTGGCGTCTACGTTGGGATGTCCGCTTTGGATCGCTCACTGGCTCGTGTCACTCTAGACGCCGATTTCACCATGGGTAAATTTAGACGCATCGAGAAGTGGTTGCGTGACGGAGAATTTACCACCATTCAAAAAGTTCAGGCCGAGAAGCAGCTGAAGAAAGGTGCCGATGCACTGGGCCGCGGTAACCTCGAAAATGCAAACCAGGCGTTCAATAAATCTCTGAACCTGGCGTTCTCTTTGAAAGATGCCTTTGCTTTGCCGGAAGTGTTACCGAAGTACCAGGATCCTTATTCTGGGGGCAGCACCTACGATGCTTCAGACATTGAGGAAGCATGCCCGGAACTGGTGGGTGCCGTTTCTCAAGCGAAGTATCTTGAAACTGTCGAGAAACTTCGTGGCGTATTGGATAGTCGCTTGGTGCGACCGATCGACTTAGGTGAGTCGGCTTCATTGATGGATGATTTTTCCAACTACCGAAAACTCAATGCTGTTGGGCCGGCTGCGCGTATCGCATGTGCGTTGATGAATAAGGCCCTTGAAGTCGAGCCTGATTTGGCGAGCGTGATGAAACGTTTTCGAAAAGTAAATGAGCTGCGCCGTGCCACACGCCTACCAGAATTTCGTCGTTTGAAGTTTAAAGATTTGGTTCGGCAGGCTTCGGATAAGCTCGCAGTTTCTGATTATAAAGGGGCTCATGCATCCTTAGACGCTCTGTTTGTACTTTTCGGTCAACCGAAAAAACCAAGTGACTTTCTCTTAAATTAGATAAGCACCCGTAAATCCTGACTAATTGGCAAAATAGGACATTTTGACCACTTATATAAGTGCAGCACTTGTTTCCAAACAATGCTTGCTCGCAGTGGATCGCTGTAGAATAACTATAAGTGTTGGGGGATTCCTGGCCATCTTTTCATGGTGACTATGGGTAGAAAAACATCGAGTAGCAGACGCCAGCGCATTGGCGGCCGAGAAGAGGGATCTGTGGTAGCACAGTGGGTGTGGGGAAATTTGTCCTACGCCGCCAGACGCTATGCAGGTTTAGTTGTAGCGGTTGTGAGCTTGGCTCTGAGCGCGGTTGGCGCGTTTCGAACACCTCAAAGTCTAGGTGTAGTGCACGGGCTTATGCTTAGTCTGCTGGCGCTCTATTTGGGCGTACGCTTGTTTTCGCGCTTATCTGGTGACAAGTCTGCCAAACCAACTCCCACGACTTTGCAAGTCGTTGAACTTGGTTTTCTCTTGGTTGCTGGGACCTTTGCCTTGGTGGAGTTAACGGGGGGCCCTTCTGGCCTGCTTTATCCTTTGGTTTACGTCCTGGTGGCTTTCTTGGTTGCTTTTCATTCCCTAAAAGAGGCCGCTGTTTTCATTGGCCTGATTGCTTTGAGTGAAGCAGCTATTTGGTTTTTTCAACCTGAACCCATGGGTTGGCGGCTCTTAACTTCTCATATCTCGTTTATCTCGCTTTTTAGCTTTCTCTTTGCGGTTTTTCTGCGGGGGGAAGTGGTTCGTCAAAAGTCTACGGTTCGGCGGCAGATTGACAGTCAGCTTTCTATGATTGCCGATGAAGCGGAAGATTTTAGACTGACTTCTGCTTTGAGCCTTGATAGCCGAGACCTTTCCGCTGAAGAGTTGGCGAATCGTCGAACCATCAGCTCGGTTCAAGCTATTCACGATTCACTCTACAATGTTTTGGCTGTCGCTGAACGCGCGTTGCAGCCTTACACTGTTGGTTTGTTCTGGCTGGACATCCAAGGCAGCCGTTTACGTTTGAAAGAGTTGCGCAGTGAATCGGATCACGTACAAGAAAAGCCTCTTGGGATCGGGGAAGGCGTTTTAGGGGCCATTGCCAAGCAAAAAGAGCCCATCGTGCTTCAGAATATGCGTCCGGGTCATGCGGGCCTTGTCTATTACGATAAGCCGGAAAAAGTGACCGACTTCATCGGAGTTCCGGTGATGGAGCGTGGGCATCTGCGCGGTATCCTCGTGGCCGATAGAATCGATGGTCGAAGCTTTGACAACGGAGACTTAGACGTCATGACCACCATCGCTGAAGAAGCGATGCGGGCGGTTCAGGTGGAGCAAATTTTTGGTCAAATGGACCAAGAGAAATTCCAGAAGGAACGATTTTATCAGGCCCTGCGGGACTTCAACTCTGCCTTAACGGTGGACGAAGTGGCTCAGGTAACCCTGAGGGCAGCTCGCAGAGTCACGGGAGCCGAGTTTGCTGCGGTTTGTGTGTCTGGTGAGGTAGAGGGTGAGATGCGAATCGCCTCTTGTGATTGGCTGGAGATGCCGGAGTACAGTGAGCTGGTGGGTGAGGTGTTCGAAGCTCAGCAGGGTCTGGTGGGGGCTGCTATCAAAGCGCGACATACCTTGCCTTATGGAACGGCTCGGGCCCGTAGTCAGCGTATTTTTGGCAATGCCATTAATATTCCGGTGGCAGGAGTTCAGGTGTACCCACTTTTGTGGAAACACGTTGGTGTTGGAGCTCTGGTCATTGGCAGTATGCGTAAAGAGTTTTTGAGCATGCAGGCAGCCGATATGGTTCGCGTGATTGGTGACCATGCAGCCATCGCGATTGCCAACGCTCAGATGTACGAGCGAATGGAGCAGCTCGCAACCACCGACGGCCTGACGAACTTGGTGAACCATCGACACTTCCAGGAGCTGTTCGACTCTATGATGCACCGAGCCGAGCGTTATGGTCGCAAGTTCTCATTGGTTTTATGCGATATCGACCACTTTAAGCGCGTGAATGATACCCACGGTCACCCTGTCGGAGACATGGTACTTCGTAAGGTTGCGCGTATTTTGGAGTCCAGTGCTCGTAATACAGATGTTGTTGCGCGTTATGGTGGAGAAGAATTTGCGATTTTAATGGAGGAGACAGATTCGGAAGGTGCCAACACAATTTGTGAGCGAATTCGCAAGCAGATTAAGGCAGAGAGCTTTCACAGCGAT
>CAZZDT010000391.1:0-4553 GCA_964652435.1 uncultured Bdellovibrionales bacterium | reverse complement strand
TTACCAAGGGGGAATTTAACCTTTGAGGGCATGACGACAACGGTGTGAAATTCGAGTCCCTTAACCTTATTGATGGTGCTGACTGTTACTTTAGAAGAATTATCTGGCGATATCGATTTAGCTTTAAGCCTCTCTAAATCAGAGGTTTTCATGGCTTGAATAAATGACTCTAAATCACTTATGCGGGGGCGCCCCACTTCATCTCTTACTAGAGAATAGATCGTTCTTAAATATGAGGAGCCACCTGGAAAATCAGCAAACCTCCCTTGCCTAAACTCTTCAATCAGTTCCTCCCATATATAATCATCCACAAATTCGTAGTTTTCACGTGCTGCGCAAATATCTAAAAGTGCCCCGCAATGACGCAGTTGATAAAGTGGAAGATCCTCTGAGCCCCCAAGTTCTATGGAAGTGTCATCAATCAGAGTGGAGCGGCGCAATTTCTCATATTCTTGCTGGCATTCGGCATTTGTACGGCAAAGGACGGCAACAGTCTCATTGCGGTTTAGAGCATCACTTACGATGGAGATGGTATCTTCTGGATTGAACGGCAAGTGAACGTGGCCAGCCTCGTCCTTCCTTTCGGCGGATAAAGCGATTTCTGACTTCATCCTTTTGAAGCCGAGTTTGTCTGACTCCATACGGATCATGTTGTTCGCCCATTTCACGATTTCGGGCAAAGATCTGTAATTAAGCGAAAGCTCATGCTCCTCGGGGTTAAAGGATTGACGAAAGGCAGAGAAGTAGTGTTCGGCTCCGAGCGGGCAGGGCCGACGATTAGTCGTCCGCCATTTAATTCTCGACCAGGTTAAGATGTCCTGATCGTCATCACCAATGACCATCCCACCGCCACCAGAATGTGTGAGAAGAGCCCTGACAACGCTGAAAAAGTCCTCATTCATGTCCTGAAATTCATCGACGAGTATCGCCTTATAATTAATACCAATCCGACGGGCAAATTCTCGATCTTCATTCATTTTTTCCGCAAAGGTATGTACGGCTTTGTCGATGACCTCCTCTTCATAGAGCTCGTCCGTCTCTTGGTGCTGGAGTGCAAAGCTGTGAAAGGTGAATACATTTAGTCGCTTGGTGTAGTTTCCGTATCCGAGTTCTCTGAACAACCTGCGGATAAGGTCTTTAATCTCGTAGACGACAGCCCGATTGAACGCCAGAACCAGGATTGCCGAGGGGTCAACCTTTTGTATGTGAATGAGATTTGCGACGCGCATTGTCAAAACTTTTGTCTTCCCTGATCCAGGTCCAGCATTGACCAGTAGTTTTTTAGCAAATGGAGCCTCGCAAACCTCACGCTGGTTATCATTTAGTTTACTGATTTCCTCCGAGAACCTCTCTTGTCGCACCTGACCTAGTAAATCTTTCAGTATCGGGTTGTTTGCTAGGACCTCATCGTCCACGTCTCCAACGGTATCACGCAAAAGCTTGTTGAGGTCCTCAACTTCCACGCAATCGAAATACCGGTCGATATACTCCTTTCTGTTTTCTGCGGGCATGATGATGAGAAGGGTCATTGCTAGACTACGAAGCCGTTGTAGCTCAGCTTTTTCAATTAATTCTCTGAAAACTTGTTGAATATGTGAACCTTCAGATGATACAGGATTATAGTCTTCTAAAGGCTCAAGTTTGTTCAGTGTAATAAGTGATACCCAGCCATCTAAATCTCCCTCAAACCCATAAAATCCCGAACTTTCGATAAGGCCAATGAGCTCTTTGAGGCGACCAATACGAAAATTCTCACCAAGGGTTGTCATAATTCGCATTAACGAAATTTCGAAGGTGCCTTCTTGATTTGACTCAGATTTTGTTTCCTGTGCATTGAGGCATTGCAATAGAATTTGAATTTCCCGAGAGATCTCGTCGACAGAGTTTTCAAATCGTCTTCTGTCATTTTCCTGAATTAAACGTGCATATTGAGGAACGCCTTCATCGGATAAGCCTTCGCGAAGATCGACTTCGGCGTAACGAAGTAACTTAACTGAAGTTGCGATGGCTCGGTAAACCTCGCGTTTAATCCGCCTCTCGAGATGCTGAGATTGCTCAGTATATTCCGTTTGAGGCGATTCCGGCTCATCCGAGAGGTGCTTGCGATACCAGTCTAAAAGTTCGCTTTCGAATGTCTTGCGCGGTAAATACTCAACAATATTTTGGGTAGGCTGGAGAAGACGCTTTAGAGCGAAATCCAATAGATCCCAGAACTCGGGTCCCGTCGGAACGCTATTTTCGGAAACGAGAAAACACTTTTCTAGTGATAAGGCGTCATTCTTGTTCAACTCAAAAAGACCGGTAAAAAGCTCGTCGGTATTTATACCGCCACAACCTGACATCAATTCGGTCATTGAGATGCTGACATCTATTTTCGTGTCTCTTGTCCCTTGTGTCTGTTGGGCCGACGTATTGGTAGACGGAGTTGTCGTCGTTAACGCCTTGGAAGGAGATAGTAGTGCGAGTGCACCACGGAGCACTCCTTTTACGACCCGGCTGAAGATGTTCTCCGCATTATCACTGCGTGCTACCTTTTGCGAGGGATCGCCGGCTAGATAACTAGTAATATTTTGGCTCTTGGTCACAATCTCAACGAGGATCTTCGAAATTTGAGACGCAAGACTACTTCCATCTGCATATTCACCAAGCTTCTGGAGATCCAGCCGGAGGTCCAGAAAAGGAGGATGTCGACCCTCGATCCTGAGAACATTCATACGTTCAAGCCAAAACAGGCAGTTGGTAACTTGTGTTTCGTCAAAGTCACTCACTTCATCTAAACGTACTTTTGCGGGCACAATGCAGATCGCTTTGCCAACCTCTTCAAATTGGATTGCCTCTTCTAAACAGTAACCAAAAAAGTCAGTGAGTTCTGTTGGCTTTACAGTTTTATCTGCTAGCTGGCCCAGGTTTCGCTCTATATCATCCTGATTATAGAGTAATGTCGCGGTAACTTGGCTATGTCCCGCACGTGCACGCTCATCTTCGTCACGACCAATACGACCAACTTCTTGCAAATAATCTTCAATAAAAGTCGGTGGGCGATGATGGACGCTGGCATGGATGTGCGGAATATCCATACCCATACCAAAAGCCTTGGTGCATACCAGCACATTAACCTTTCGGTCTCTCAATAAGTCCCGGGCTTCTGTTTTGACTGCCTCGGGTAGTCCCGCATGGAATGGCAATGAGATAAGTGAAGCAAGATCGGATCCTGACTGACCGGCATACAGGTTTAGTGCATCGCTAAGCTTATGGCAGTCCTTACGTCGACGCACAAAAACGAGTGCCGCGCTAACGTCTAAATTAAGTTTCTTTAATGTCGTAACGATCCTGTCGAATTTTCCATCCGCTGGAGCTTCTTCATTTTCGTCTTCGTCAAATGACTCTAAAACAATATACGGTTGGATTGGATGTGGCATATCTGCCGGCAAGCTCTCATAGTCATCGGGACCGCCGAGCTTTAGTTCTTTTTGCAAGTCGACCCGATTTCGCTGTGTCACGGTCGCCGAAGTCAATAAGAGGCGATGTGGATTCCCGGGAAGGTCGTCGCTCTTAAATTCTTCGGCAACGTACTTCGCGGCATATAGATAATCGGGCCGGAACTCGAACCCCCACTCGCTTATGCAATGGGCTTCATCGAATACAATAAACTCAAGGCCTCCATCCATTCGACGGCGTCGACTTAAAGTCTCTCTGAAACGGGCAACCCGGAACCGCTCGGGTGCAACAAATAACAATTGGATACGGCCATCTAGAATACCTTGATATACTTCATAGTTGACCCAGGCATCTCGACCACCACTTAAATAATCGACAGTTTCGGTAAAGTGTTTTCTCCAAAGTCCCTCGACTTGATCACTCATCAGGGCCCGTAATGGAGTAATAACGACAGTGAGGCGTCTTGAATGATTTGATCTCAATAATGCAGGAAGGTGAAATATTATAGATTTTCCCGCACCTGTGGGCAGCCTCAGAAGGATATCTTTGGTATTGGCAATTAAAGCTTCGATTGCGGGTTTTTGTGTCCCGGGTCTAAAGTCATCATAACCCCAACTTTCTTGAAGAAATTTTTTATAGGTGCCGTAATCATTTGGTATTTCGATCTTGTCACGTTTGGGAAAACTGATTTCAAATAGTATCTCCCTGCGGTCGTCGTCCAGGCATACATCTAAAGGATGAAAAGGCGCCTTGTGTCTCGGCAGTTTTAAGGCTCTGGCAGTATTATGATCATTTAGCCGTGGGTCCAAAATCAAACAGGTAGTGGACTGAGTTAATGCGCTTCCCAGAACTCCCTGTAGCCATCCGCGAAGAAATGCCGAAGCTGCTTTCCTTATATCACTACTCTTTAAGATCGTTTGATGATTAGAATTCTTCTGCGGCGCTTCATGTTCCACGTCGAGGACTTCATCTTGTTCCGACGCGAGATCTGGAACATTAGCGATTTCATTAACTGACTTATACGTGCTTCCAGGTAAGGCAGAGTGCATAATTGCATGCCACTGATGGAGAGGGATTTCATCCAAAACAATTAATAGTTTTATTTTGAAACGGAT
>CAZZDT010000390.1:0-4554 GCA_964652435.1 uncultured Bdellovibrionales bacterium | reverse complement strand
TAAAAGTGCTCCAGCAAACGATGGCTTTTCCTCTTCATAGACTTCCGGTTCTGGTTGAGGTCGTGGTTGCGGGACCCGCGTTGCTGTGGGGGCGGGATTTGGATGCATGGCTGGAGCAACCCGATGTGGCGCAGTTGACTCAGCCCCAGGTAACTTGAGTGCGTCTAGTCTTTGAACAGCATCGTAGTGATAAATATCGCTGTGGCTGGTGAAGTTGTGCTCTTCTTGGGGAATACCTTTGTCAGCTTCTGGCTGGGCAGGCTCCACGTCCAAGAAAAGCATGTCCCCAAGACTGGGTTGTGGCTTTTTCGTGGTGGCGATGCGGCCGAGGGCTTCTGGTTTGACCGCCGGTGTATCGAGGCGGGTCTTATCATCAACGCTAAAAATATCTGAATCTTCTGGATCCAAGACAAATACAGGCTGCCCCGCATCGTTGGTGTTCACGTGCCCACAGCGACCGCATTGTAGAGAAAGAGTTTGGGCATCTCCCATGTCCAATTGCATGCCGCATCGTTCACATTGCATGTGGTTGGGCCCTTTGATGCACTGAGTTCGCTGGTATCAATAACCGAGCCGAGGACTCCATGCGGGAGTTTCGTAGTTACCCGAACGACGGGAAATCCGCCGTTGGTTTAAGCCATCTACATCCATGACGTATATTTTCTTACCGTATTGAGGTGGGCGCGTGGACGTAAAGACAATATGGTGTCCATCCGGAGAAAATGCCGGACTTTCGTTATCGCCCTGATCCTGGGTGAGCCGTTTCATTTCCCCGTCTTTGGGGTCCACCAAGAAGATATCGTAGCGTAGACGCTCATCTCGAGCCGTGAAGACAATTTTTCCGTCCGTTCGCGGGGACCAGTCAGGCTCTTGGTTGTAATTGCCTCGAAAGCTGAGTCGCTTCGGGTTGGAGCCGTCGGCATTCATCACGTAAATGTGTGGGTTGCCCGAGCGCGAGCTGACAAATGCAATGCGCTTTCCGTCTGGGCTCCACGTTGGTGAAACATCTTGTCCCCAGCTATCGGTGAGACGGGTCAGGTTTTGACCATTGCGATCCATCACGTAAATTTCAGTGTTGCCGTCCATACTAAGTGTGAGAGCGATTTTTTTCCCGTCAGGACTGACCGCCGCTCCAGTATTCAGACCGCGTTTGTGGCTTAGCCAATCGAGCTTTTTGCTCGTGAGATTTAAGCGGTAGAGGTCGGGGTTTTCACGCAAATAAGATGTGAAGAGCAGGGATTTGCCGTCTCGGCTCCACGCAGGAAGCAGGCTCAAACTGGCAGGGTCAGTGATTCGTCTTTCATTACGCCCGTCAATTTCCGCGGTATAGATGGCTTTGCCGTCTTTGGTTTGTTTGACGTAGGCCAAGCGTGAGCTGAAAATACCTTCTTCACCGGTGAGCGTTTTGATGACTTCGTCGAGAAAGCGGTAGAGGGCTCGGCCCGCGGTGGTTTTGTCTTCTTGATAATCCCGCATCAAGAGTTGGCGCTGGCTTACGACATCGTAGAGGCGCATGGTCAGTTGAATTTGAGATCCGTTGACTTGAATACCGGCTCGAATCAATCCGCTTGCCCCAACAGCCAACCAGTTTTTGTATTTTGGCTGAGTCAGGCTTTCTTTTTCTGGATTGAGATAGCTTGCGGGATCCACCAGCTCCAGAGGGCGTACAAGATCCACGGCAGTTTTGAGAATGCCCGTAAGTTCTTGCGCGGTCTTTTTACTTTGGTCATCCGGTGTGGTCACCACGCGAATATCCGGTACACCGATGGGGTAAGGGCGAAAGTTCGCTCCCTCTACGACCATTTTAAGGCGCTCGGCGTGGGCGGGTCCTGCGCTGAGTAGCAACCCGATGAAAAACAAATAAATCAGTTGTCTCATATTGCTCATCTGGTGCTTTCTGTCTCTAGGGCCGAAACTCAATCTCAACTCCATCACGGCTCACCATTTTCCGGATGGCGTTGGGCGGTGGTGAAACCCCACCGCATTTTTGTACAGCCTTTTCCACTGCACGGTCAAAAGCTGCCACACCCGAACTGCGTTCGATTTGGTGCCGCACGAATTTACCACGGCTTGAAACCCAAATCCCAACATTTGCAGAAAGTCCGGCTGTCTGACTTTCAGATAACCCTTCTACGTTCCATACGCTCTGTAGGCAATTATTGATCTCGGTCATGTATTTATTGCCTAATATCGCCATGTTCAGGTCGGATACCTGCCCTGCTTTGCTGCCTTCTGGGTCACCTTCCGGCTCATCTTCGCCTTTTGCACTGCGCAGACGATCAAGCGCGGAGGATACGCTGCTGGCTTTGCGTGCTCTGTCCAGTGCACTTTCAGTGGAAGGCGGCGGCGTTTTCTTAGGTTTAGATGCTTCAGGCTTTTTAATGGGAATCACTTTTTCCGCAGGTTTGGCCTTAGGCTCAGGTTTTTGAGGAGCCGGGGCTTTTTTCGCAGGGGCCGGCGGTTTTTCTTTTAGAAGCCTGGGGAGCATGTTGTCGGGGCGTTTTTTGCCCAAGCGAACCAGCTTGGTCACCACGACATTTTTCGGTTTGTCGTTGGTGGTGAACCCAAGAGATGCGACGGAAACAATAACGATTAAAATATGGATGCCCAGAGAGCCCAAGAGCAGTTGTTTTAGTCCTTTGGGGAGTTTTGGAGTATCCATCGTGTTGCGCGGCCAGTTACTTTTTCTTTTGGCTTAAAGGGTCGGTGACCATACCCAGATTGGTGACGCCGGCATCTTTAAGCATGTCCATCACATCAACCACTACGCCGTAAGGAAGATTCCGGTCAGCGTGCAAATAAACTTCTTTATCGGTTTTTAGTTTTTTGTTGGTGGTGAGCAAGGTGCGCAGCTGATCCCATTTGAGCTCTTCGTCCCCCAAAAAGACCTTGCGGTCTTTGGTAAGCGTGAGAACTGTAATTTTTTCATCCGAAGGCATGGCTTGCGCTTTGGCATCTGGCAGATCCACTTTTACACCCTGTTGAATCAAGGGCGCGGTAACCATGAAAATAATCATCAGAACCAACATCACGTCCACCAAGGGCGTGACGTTGATCTCGTTCATGGTTTTGCCTGTATTACCGCCAAGGGCCATCGTAAACCTTAAGCCTTATCCTAGAAGAAGTGTCGTTTGATGATGTTGAGAAAGTCAGCCGCAAAGTGGTCCATCTCAGCATCGAGTACTTTGATTCGGGTCAGGAAATAGTTGTAGGCAATAACCGCTGGGATGGCCGCGAAAAGACCAAAGGCGGTTGCCACCAAGGCACCGCCGATTCCAGGTGCAACGGTTTCCAGCCCGGCACTTTTGTCCAAACCGATTTTCTGAAACGCGCTCATGATTCCGATAACGGTTCCAAGCAGCCCAATGAATGGCGTGGTGGCGCCGGTGGTTCCCAGAAACGCGACCAAAGACTCGAGGTTGGTGAGTTCTTTACTGGCCGCTCGGCGCATAGAGCGCTCAACACTTTCAATAGCGCCCATTTGAATATCGTCGGAGGTGCCGCCTTTTTCTTTTTGTTTGAGTTTTGCAAGTTCAACAAATCCGGCGCGGTAAACCTGGCTCACCGGGCTTGCCTGGTACTCTTCTGATTTTTGGTAAATGTCGTCGAGTCGCTTGGATGCCCAGAACGTGTCGAGAAACTCTTCCGACTCCTGATAGGCGCGGCTAAGCATTCGGTGTTTGTAGGCAATGATGGCCCAGCTCACCACGGAAAATCCAACCAGGATCACCATGACCAATTGCTCTTGCCATCCGGCGTTGAGCATCGATCCCCAAAACGAAAGATCGGGTGGAGGAGGAGCGACTGGCGCGGCCGCTTCGGGAGCCGCTTGTGCCAGGAAAACTTGCAGTACGTTCAATTGTTCCATTGGTCGTTGGCTACCACATTTAGAGTTTTTTAGGCAATTGCTTCGCGCCTCTTATAAGGACCCTCGAATCTCTCGCAATATTCTCTGGGTAGCCGGACAATCGTGATGTTTTTCAAGGCGCTTGAGGTCGCTTGGGGTGTCGATATCAAAGAGCATCTGGGTCTGAGATACTGTGAATCCTAAGCTTTTGAGTCTGTCTTCGGTGGCTTGGCGAGTATGGGGCTGACTCCAGGGCAGCTTTTCGAGCATACCAGGCTGGAATCGGCGTAAACCCAGCAAGTAATAGCCTCCATCTTCACTGGGTCCCAGCACGGCATCGGTTCGCTGAAGATTTTGAATGGCTCTTTCTATGATTTGGCCAGAGATAAGTGGTACATCGGCGCCTATGGCGATGGCGAGAGGAG
Organism: uncultured Bdellovibrionales bacterium; assembly: GCA_964652435.1. GTDB lineage: Bacteria > Myxococcota > XYA12-FULL-58-9 > XYA12-FULL-58-9 > JABJBS01 > JABJBS01. Next base: position 282 of record CAZZDT010000390.1, on the reverse strand, counting down.
CCGATTGCAGAGCCCTCTCCAAGATTCTCTCCATTCGGTTGCCCAGATCACCACTGCCTTGCTGCCAGTGTTCGAGGCCAGGTGGGGGCTCAAGGTTCTTGGCCCACTCTCCATCGGTTGCAATGATGGTTTTTGTACGAGGAATCCGACAACAGGTATTTGCAACATCGTCGAGAAAAGCTGCCGCTAATTGAGCTGCTTGTTGTGAATTTACCTCTGGAATCAGGCGGGTTTTGACCTTTCCAGGGACCGGAGGCTTGGCAAAGATGCAAAGGATCGCTT
>CAZZDT010000389.1:0-4554 GCA_964652435.1 uncultured Bdellovibrionales bacterium | reverse complement strand
ATTGCAGACAATCCTCAAAAAACAGTTCTCATGGCCATGCCACTGGACGTCTCGTATCAACAAGGCCTAAGTGCTACTGCCTTGATCCTTGAAGGAGCGCTGCCCGCGGAAGCAATCTCTTTAGAGGGCATTGAATTCCCTGAGCACCTCGAAACTCGAGTGTCACCAGATTCACGCTCTATCTCAATTTCGGAAACAGATAACTCCTTCACAGTTATTACGATTTACCCCGACAGAGAAAGCAGCACTCAACCCCATTGGACCATTTACGGAAGTGGGTCGAGCGCAGAATATACTTTACCTGAGACCATTGAATCTTTTGGAGATCCACTAGCAAGTACGCATTCAAGCCGTTTCATGCGCACTTCAAACATGCACTTAAAATCAGGGCAGACTCTTACGCAGTCTCTGTTTGATGCGGATGGGCTGAAAGCACTATTCGACAAAGCAGTAGGCTTCGCGACGCATCATCACGGGTGGTAAACGTAAAATTGTAGAAGAGTTTTTTAAGGTTAAACCTTAAGCCATCAAGTTAAGGACGCCGCCAATCGGGCTCGATGCAACTTTAAGCGCATGACCGTTAGGGTCATAACCGGACACATCTTTTCCCCCGCTGAAAAAATTCTTACTCATATTCTCAGCGCTTCCGGAATCAAATACCGCACCGAATCGTTTCGCTACCTCGATAGCTTCCTTAGCGTTCTGCCTAGCAACTTTTGCGTTTCTGTCAGCCACACCTTGTGCAAGCTCCTCAGCTCCCATCGCATCGGTTGCGGTCTTTTGTTTGGCTGGACCATTGCTGGACAAAGGATTGGCCAAAACATCCATAGGGTCGTAAGGCTTCTCATTCTTCTTCTTGATCAGCGCAAGGTGCAAGTTTGCCTTATCAGGATCTTCTGCTGCCTCTCGGGTCACCTTCTCATGCAGCGTCTCTTTAACCTGGCCGCTCTCAGCCATCTCTTTCGCTTTTTCGAGATGAAGTTGCTGCTCGGTCTTACCAACCGGACCCATGCGGATTTTCTCCGCAAATTCCAAGGCGGTCAGCGCCTTTGGATTTCTCGATTGTTGCATTCGCTGCTGAATGGCCTGGCTGCCAAACGCAGAAATGGCTCCGATGCTTCCCATAAAGAACCTGTCCCAGCGCCGCTGAAATTGGGGTGCAACGCTGTTTCAACTAAAATTCTAGCAATAAGATCCAAAATGAGACCAATTCTATGCACCTAAAAACGGCATTCGCACTGCGTCAAAACCCAAAAAAAGGATCTTTTCCTGTCTCAAAAGGCTAAAACAACACCTACCCAGTGTGTTTCATTCTCAGAACAGTCCACGTGACTCATTTTAAAAAAACACGAGAAAACCCCACCTGAAAGCCCCTCAGCAGATCATCAGACAGAAATCGGAAAGCAATCCCATTTTAAAACCCACGCAACAAAACCCAAACATCCTCAAAAAACCGCATCATCACCAAACCAAACCCCAAGAGATAACGTCGCCGCCTATGGAGCCTTTCCCCTGCGGGGTCCGTCAAAAAACGGCAATAACTCCCCAAAATCAGGCCATTTCACGTGTCAAAAAGTCAAAATTGGGCAAAAATGGGTAATTGAAGGTTGTTCTTGGAGGTTTTCCACTAAGCTCTTGACCTTATTGGGGTCATATGATGAATCTGGATTCATAAAATGACATAATGCGGCATAGGCGTAGGTTTCATGCCGCGGCTCAAATGATACGGTTGTTACTCGCCGTATCCAACCACGATGGGTTGCTACCTAGCAGTAAAAGGGCAAAACGATGCAAATCTATAAATTACCAGCCGAAGATATCCGTTTCATTCTCGAAACATTTGATTACGAAGCAGTCACCCAACTTGAAGGCTACGATGCCTATGACCTCGAAACCACCATGGCGATGATTGAGGAATCCGGCAAATTCTGCACCAACGAATTTCTTCCACTCAACCGAGTCGGTGATCAAGAAGGTGTTACGTACAACCCTGAAGACCGCAGCGTAACAACGCCCACTGGCTTTAAAGAACTCTACGCAAAATTCGTTGAAAGCGGCATGATCGGGATTTGCCACCCCGAAAAATTTGGTGGCGGTGGAGCCCCTAACATCATCGGCGTGATGCTGAGTGAAATGGCTATGTCCTGCAACAAGAGTTTTGCAATGGCCTCCGGTCTAAGCAACGGCTTGGTCGAAGCTCTACTTCATCACGGTACCGACGAGCAAAAAGACTATTATCTACCAAAGCTCATTTCCGGTGAGTGGACAGGAACCATGTGTCTTACCGAACCGCAATGCGGAACGGACTTGGGCCTAATGAGTACGAAGGCCATTCCCGAAGGTGATCACTACAAGCTCACCGGCCAAAAGATTTGGATTACATTTGGCGAGCACGATTTCACAGACAACATCATTCACTTGGTCCTAGCCCGACTTCCTGATTCACCTCCTGGCATCAAGGGCATCAGCCTATTTGTTGTTCCAAAGTTTCTCGAGAACGGCGAGCGGAACTCAGTTTACTGCGGTGGCCTTGAGCACAAAATGGGTATCCATGCATCTCCAACCTGTGTCATCGATATGGAAGATGCACATGGTTGGCTTGTGGGCGATGCACATAAAGGCATGCGCGGCATGTTCACGATGATGAACCATGCTCGACTTAATGTTGGTCTCGAAGGTGTTTCTTTGGGCGAAGTTGCTTATCAAACCGCACTTGAGTACGCCAAAGACCGCCGACAAAGTCGCGCACTTGATCCAAACAAGCAAGACAAAGAGCACGGAGCGGACAATATCCTGGTTCACCCAGATGTTCGAAGAATGCTTCTGAATATCAAGGCAACCAACGAAGGAATGCGAGCTTTGGCTTATTGGGTTGGAATGGAATTAGACCATTCTCGGCACAACCCAGATGAGCAAGCGCGTGAGGATGCTGACGACCTCGTCGCCCTGCTAACGCCCGTGGTCAAAAGCTTCCTAACTGAACGCGGTTTCTTCAATACCTCCGAAGCAATGCAAGTTTGTGGAGGCTCTGGATTTACCGTGGAGTGGTCCATCGAACAGTACATGCGAGATTTACGAATCGCGATGATCTACGAAGGAACCAACCACATCCAAGCACTCGACTTGGTTGGACGTAAACTGCCTATGGGCATGGGACGACTCTTTAAGAAGTTCAGCGCCAAAGTCACGGAGCATATTCAAGCGAACAAAGATGATGAGGCCATGGCCGAATTTATTGAGCCACTCAAGGACGCTTCGAAAAAGCTCACGGGCGTAACCATGGAGTTGTCAGCCAAAGCAATGCAGGACCCTGAAGTTGCTGGTGCCATAGCATCCAACTACTTGAACCTTTTTGCTTACACCGCACTGGCATACGTTTGGTCAGTATCGGCGTCAGCAGCCCTCAAAAAAGAAGGCAGCTTCTACACAGCCAAGGTAAAGACTGCTCGCTATTACTTCCAGAATGTCCTTCCAGAAATGAACGGACTGCTTGGAGTGATTGCGGCCGGTAAGGACAACATCATGTCCTTCACCGTCGACGAGCTCGAATCACGCTAAATCAATCTTGAGAGGTGCCCAATTCTTGGGCACCTACTTCACTCCAAAACGATCAATTCAGCTCTCTCCCATTCTTTTTTTAGAATGAGCAGCGCGTCATTCGCCCAACATTATCATCATAACCCGAGATAAAGCCCTGTAATTATTAGCTTCATAAGTGTTGCTAATCTTTTTTACCCAGAGTTCTGAGGCCCCGTGTACCTAGATCATGCGCGCATGCAGCGCCGGGACAGGTTGGGCCAACATTCTCCAAGTCATTCCCGGTTAGAGACAGCGCCCAGCGAATCGAAGTTTACGGCCTAGGCCAACAGTTTTTAAACCTATTTTCCTTTTGGAGTTTTCCATGACTACGATTCATTCCTCTGGAATCAATCCGCTTGCCAACAACAATCCTCAAACTCAAATCCCAACTGCCCCAGCGGCTAACCCAAGTGTATCCCTACCAGGCGATGGCTTTTCCATGGGCGGTACGCAGCAGGCAGATCAAATTCTGAATAGCCTCGGTCTCTCTCCTATCGATACCACGAGCCTCATGAGTCAACTAAGCCCGACTCAACAGCAAGCCCTCTCACAATTGGGTGGCCAAGCATTCGCCATGAGCAGCTCCGAGCTTCAAGGGGCATTCGCTAATTTCGTAAGCGGCACACCCGTCATCGATTACCAAGATGTAAATGCCCTGGTTCAACAAGTTCTACGCGAAGCATACACTCAGAACACCGAAGACCTACGGATGTATGCGGAAAAGGTGAAATTCTACAACAAGGTGAAAGAAGCCCTACGCGACGAACTGAATAAAGCCCGTAAAGCACTTACAGCGGCCGGACCAGGTGAAGCAGAAACTGAGTTAAGCGCACCTTTTAGTCCAACCAACACATCCTCGACCTACACAGGCAATCAAGAGATTCAACAATGGTCTGGTGCCCGAGAGCATGACATGCGCTATGCCGATGCGATGTTCAAGACCGGTGAATTTGCTGGCGACTGGCAAATCACAAG
>CAZZDT010000388.1:0-4555 GCA_964652435.1 uncultured Bdellovibrionales bacterium | reverse complement strand
CTAGAAGGAGCCCGGTTTGGGATTTCTTTAGCTGGGCAAGGGTTTGAGGATGCGAAGTGGGATCATTGCGTAAATAACGCCCAGCAATGACGCAACATCAACATCGGTGCCTTCGAGCAGCTCCCGCGGTGATGCAGGGAAGTCTGATTCCTTTAGCTTTTTACTGAGATTCTCAGGCAGCTTGAGGTGGGTCAGATCTTTTCGCTCTGCATTGGGATAATCAAACTGGCTTTCCATGAATCGAGACATGAAGAAACGCAGCCGCTTTTCATCGAAAGCACGATGAATGCCTTCAACGATGAGTGCACCTTCTGTGAATTCAATGCTGATGGGTGCATCTGGCAGTTCAACCGATGGATTGAAGCGGTATTCGCCGGATTCCCAAGTGAAGGGTTCAAAGATTTTCGTTTCAAGTTGAAGTCCGAGAGCATAAGACAAGTTGTTCTCAGTGATGCTTCCCATGTCCACTAGAATCTGGCCTTGCTTGTTGCCAGTTTCTTTCATCTTCGTAATCGATTGCTGGAGATGCTCGCGGCTGATCATGCGCTCTTGCACGAGCAGTTGTCCTAAGCATTCTCCAACCAGATTGGATTTTACGCTGTAGGCAGTACCTTCTCGAACATAGATGATTTTTTTAACTTTACCGCTTCGCAGTAAAAGTGCACCGCTGGCTCGTTCGTTCCAGAGTTTACCCAATACCTCGGCAATGGAGTGGTTCTCCAGGGAGCCTTGAAGAGCCAGGTTACGGTTGCGGCGTCTAAAATCGGTTTTTGCTTGCTGCTCTACCTCGTCGGCTTCATGTTCCGTATCGGAATCGACGGGCAATTCAACATCGGCGATATTGAATGAGCTGGAGGTGAGGATGCCATCGATGAACGTTCCACCTTGTTCATCGCTGGAGTTTCCGTCGCTGCTTTGAGGTTTATCCTCTTTGCCGAGAATTTCTACAGCCAGTTCGAGGACCCGGTCCGTTTGCAATGGCTTGTCGAGATATTCCACAACTTGTTCGTAGTGAACCAAGTCTTGTCGATGATTGATGCTTCGATAAATTCCGCTAAAGACAATGACTGGAATCTTCTTCAGCCCCTCGTCTTCGTTCATTTGTTCCACGAGAGCAAAGCCGTTGATATGCGGAATCAAGACATCAAGGAGGAGCAAATCAAAAGCTCCAGAGCGCAGGTGTTCAATGGCCTGCTTACCATCCCGACACGTCTCCACCGTGTAACCATGTTCTGTGAACAGGTCGACGAAGGTATCCAGAATGTTTCGGTCGTCATCAACCACAAGAATGTTGGCCATTCGGCAAAACTCCACGAAACGAAAGGGCCATGAGCTTAAGCACTCATCCCAACTATTCCTAAACTACGTCGGGAACGGGTGTAGAGTCCAGATCTTTACGGATTGAATCAAGTGGTTAAATGATGGACAAAAGCGGGGAAGATTGGACAGTTGGAATGGATGGAGCACATGCGGCTTCGTCTGCGTCCTCTGAGTGGATTTGAACTTCTCCCATAGGACGAAGATCGTGAGGTCCTTTGGCCATTCCATAAAATGGATGCAACTCTGTGTCGGCCAATTGAGAAGGCTGGACATTACGCAGTGCGTTAAGAAGGTTGCCCTTAAGGTGGGGATTTTTCTCGGAAAGTTCTTCGAGTAGGTGCTTCACTTCTTTGCGCTGCGAGCCAGATGAGCCACAGAGCGTGCACGGCATGATCTCAAAGCCATGGGCTAAGGAGAGTTCCTGCATATGGGATTCGGGTACATAGGCCAGGGGTCTCATAATTTCATGGGTTCCGGCATCGTTGAGTAAGCGGGGCGGCATGCCCTTGATGGAACCCGCGAAAAAGAGGTTCAACAGAAGGGTTTCGATGAGATCGTCACGGTGGTGCCCGAGGGCAACCTTGTTGCAGTTGTGCCGTGTGGCCGCTTTGTAGAGAATGGCTCGCCGAAACCGTGAACAAAGTGAACAGTGGCTTTTGCCTGGAGCTGTCTTTTCGATCACCCGGGTGTAGGTATCTTGGGTTTCAATTTCCCAAGGAATGCCAAATTCAGCTTCGAGCTTTTTCATATGTCGGCGCATGGGGCTGCCATCGTAGCCCGGTTGGCCCTGATCGAGGTGAAAGGCCACCAGATCAAAGCGAAACGGCGCGCGGGCTCGCATTTGGGTCAAACCCCACATCAATCCATAGGAGTCTTTTCCACCGGAGAGAGCCACCAGAATTCGGTCGCCTTCAGTTATCATATTGTAGTCTCTGTTGGCTTGATTCATCAGCCTCAGGACTTTCGCTTCCAGACCTCGGGTTCGCATGCGGGCCTCTGTACATGGCAAATATTGATACGACAAGCTGTTTTTCTTGGCTTTTTCACCGTTTGAAGCTTTGGGCAGCCCCCACTCTGGTTCAATTCTCGAAATTTTGCTGAATTCGGCTGTCGTGGGCAGTTTTGTCACTTGTCTTTCTAGGTCTGGTCACCAACTTTCGATATGGAGTGCGAAGTTCAAAAATAGGGAGCAAAGATGCGTATCTATACGAAAACGGGTGATGCTGGTGAAACCGGATTGGTGGGTGGCAGCCGGGTGTCCAAGGACCATGTTCGGGTTGAGGCCTACGGGGATGTAGATGAATTGAATGCGGTCATCGGCCAAGCCCGCAGTTTGGGAAGCGATCCTGAATTGGATGAATTCTTGGCGTTTAGCCAATCGGTTTTGTTTGAATTGGGTGCAGAATTGGCCACACCAACCGGTGGCAAACAACGTTCTTCGGGGATTTGCCAGAAGGATATTGAGCAAGCAGAGGCCATCATCGATAAGCTTCAAGCAGAACTAACGCCTCTGAAAACTTTTATTTTGCCGGGTGGAACTCCATTTGCGGCATCTTTGCATTTGGCACGAACTGTGTGTCGCCGTGCTGAGCGTAAAGCCATTATGGTGGTTCATGCAGGTGAAGAGGTTGCTCAAGAACCGTTGATATTTTTGAATCGACTTTCAGATGCTTTGTTTGTGCTGGCCCGCATTGCTTGTCATCGAGCAGGTGAACCTGATGTGCCGTGGTTGGCGCGAGGGCGAGATTGAGGTCAGCCATGTATCGTTGGGTGTGTGTGGGGGCTCTTTGTACTCTTCTAGGATTGAGCCCCCAGGTTATTCAAGCAAAACCGGCGAAGGTCGTGGTGCTGGGTGTGGATGGAGTGTCGCTCAATCTGCTTGAGCCTTATGCAAAAGCGGGTGTGACCCCGAATATGAAGCGCATGTTGGAGCAGGGAGCCCGGGGAGATCTCGCATCTATTTGGCCTTTGCGAACACCTCAGGTTTGGACGACCTCGGTGACGGGAAAATATCCTGGCCAGCATGGGATTTGGGATCACTTGTCGAACACATACTTTAACCCTCCTCCTTTTCGTACCAAGGAAAAAAAGCGTGTGACCACAAAGGACCGGCGGTCCAAGGCTTTGTGGAATATTTTGTCTGAAAAAAATATTTCGACCGCCAGCGTGGGCTGGATGGCCACGTGGCCGGCTGAAGATGTGAAATCGACGGTGATGGTTTCGCCTATTGAACTCAAGGGCGATAAACGCCAGACCACCATCAAAGGTAGTTTCTACCGAGATGCACCGAATATGGTGATGCCCAAATCCTATGAAGCCTCCGTCCGTAAGTTGATTGTGGAGCCTTCAGATTTAACGCTTGAAGATATGAAGCCCTTTGCGCAAATGCCGCCCGCTGACAGTGCTTTGTTCAAGCTGCCTTATTTGAAGCGTTATGTTTACGGTTTGAAATGGAGCCTCGCCAGAGCACGCTCGGTGGAGAATATTACCCGAAGCGTTGCCGCCAAGATGCAACCGGATGTTCTTTTCACTTACTTTCAGTGCACCGATTCCATGCTCCATAGATTTTGGATTTTTCAAATGGGTGAGGAGAGAATTCGCGCGCGGCTGGCGGGTCATAAATTGGATGCTTCTCATTCCGCAGAATTGGCGAAGCGCTTCGGGAACGTCGTTGAAGCTTGTTACCGAGATGTGGATGCTCGCATTGGCCGGATTCTCAACGAAGTAGCTGGCCCGGACACTTTGGTTCTTTTGATCAGCGACCATGGCTTTGGAGATGCTCCAGAACCTCATCGCATGCGCGATGAGCCCTACAGCGGTAACCACCTTGATGATGGAATCGTCTTAGCCATGGGGCCAGGTATTGCGCCGGGTTCACGGGTTCAAGATGTTTCCATTTTGGATATTACGCCATCGATTCTTCACCATCTGGGACTTCCTGTAGCCAGCGATATGCCGGGTAAAGTGATTCCAGGAATCGTTGGAGACTCAGCCAAGCGCCCGGTGGAGTTGATTGGGAGCTACGAGTTAAAGCCCCAGCATGAGATCCCCTATAAGCAAGGGTATCCGCCTAAGGGAGCCACGCGCCGTTCTGATTTTGAATAATTATTGGACGTAACCCAGTGATTTAAGCCGCTCGATTTCTGTATCTCGAAAAGGCGAATCAAGCTCCTGTGTGGGATTGGCTGCTGGGGTGGGCTGTTCGCCTTTGGCTAGAACCACAGGCGGGAAAAAC
>CAZZDT010000387.1:0-4566 GCA_964652435.1 uncultured Bdellovibrionales bacterium | reverse complement strand
GATAGGTAGAGAAGACGCGCGCCAAGAACAAACCAGACTACCATGTTTTCTATGTCCTTGAGATAAAGCCAGGAAGGTAGCGCGGCAACGATAAGTCCATTCCATACCATCCATTCACCGAAATAGTTCGGGTGCCGAGTAAACCGCCAAAGTCCCACGTTGCAAACTTGATTTTTCTTGCCGGCTTTTTTCATGGCTACTAAGAAATTGTTCTTTTGGATGTCGGCAGTGGTTTCAAAAGCCAATGCAGCCATGGCCATCGCGACACCCATGTATTCTAGAATGGAAAACTGGTCCGAAGGATTGCAAGCAATTATCAATGCGGGGAGTGCCGCGAAGGAAATATTGGCGATGCATTGCTTGAGAATCTCAATTTGAGTTTCAAGGCGAATGTTTTGAACGCCTTCTTCTTCCCATTTCATCCGACGGTACTGGTAGCGAGGTAATTCTCGGTCGAGAAATCCTTTTTTCAGAAGGACCAGCGCACCCAGGCCCATGCGCATTCCAATCATTAAATACATCAGGCCAATCATGAAAACACGGGCGGGCGACCCAGAACCCAATGTCATCGTGAGTGCACCCATGCAGGCAAGGCCCCAGGGCCATGCAATATCTACATAAGAGAGGCGACCTGTTTTCCAGCCAGGAATACAGGCTACTAAAACGAATAGAGCAAGCTGAATGGCCGCGTTGATGCTACCAATGAATTCCATCGATGTGCTGAGAATAATGACCGCGAATGATGAGAGTCCAATAACGACCATGCCCATAAGCTTTGCCTCACTTAGGAAAGAAAGTTGGTGATTTCCTGATTGACTCTCTCGGGGGTTTCTAAAGTGACTAGGTGACCGCTGTTTTCAAGAATGACGAGTTGAGCCTCGGGCATGTGGGCACTTAGGTGATGTGCCAAGGATACAGGGATAGCGCGGTCTTCTTTCCCGTGAATAATCAGTGTTGGGATTTGAACTGATTTTAGGTTTTCCGAAACATCGTCTCGAGTAAGAAGTGTTTGGAGGGTTTTGAGCATAGATTCCGTATGGACTTCTAGGAATCTGGGGCGCCACAGTTTGATCAGTTCTTTACGGGAGCGGAAAGTTGATTTCCCGAACATTTTTCGCAGGACTGGAATGACAACGGGAGCGACTCCAAATCGCTTAACCACCTGCGCCAGTAAACGACGCTCTATTTTGACCAGAAGACTTTCGGCCTTTGCATCGGTCGCCAAAAGAACCAGTTTGGAAACACGTTCGGGGTGGGTGAGTGCAGCTCTCATGGACACCATGCCGCCAATGGACAGTCCCAGCCAAGCTGCTTTTTCGATTCCTTCCGCATCTAGAAGTTTAATCGCGTCGTTGACGAGGTCGTACATGGAGTGAGGTCTAGAAGGAGAGGACTTGCCGTGGCCGCGAATGTCCATGACGATAACTGTGTGGTTAGCGGCCAGGGTCTCGATTTGGCAGTCCCACATTTTCGTGTTGCAAAGGAAGCTATGGAGTAAGAGCAGGGGCTCTCCCTGTCCATGACGTTCGAAGTGTATTTCGTGCCCGTTGATTGTGTGGGTTGGCATAGTCGGCTCCCTTTTAAAGGCTCTCTAACAGGAATGGATGGCTTAGCGAAGTGGGTTTTTCGAATTCCGAAGTTCTTCCATCATTAGCTTTCGGTTCTGATTTTACTCTTCAGTGCTCTTTTGTTACCGTTTGGTAACTCGCTGTTTTTAGGGATGGTTAAAGGATTGCATGAATAGCCAACAGGTGTTTAAGGTTCTTGGACAATCGGTATCGCGACCGGACGATGAACCATCGGTGGTACTGCAAAAAGCCACTCTGCTCCTGATTTCAATATTGACGACTTTGGCCGGTGTGGTTTGGGCGATTATGTATCTGAACCTGGGGCATCCTCGGGCTGCGTTTGTTCCCGCCACGTACAGCGTCTTGATAAGCTTCGCGATTGTGGGCTGTGTTGCGACCAAGCGCTACAGAGCGTTTGTAAGCTTACAACTTATCCTCATTTTTATACTTCCTTTTGCGCTGCACTATGAACTGGGTGGTTTGATGGCCTCTGGTGTCGTTATGGTTTGGGGATTCTTAGCGCCATTAGGTTCGGCTCTCTTTCAATCTGCCCGTTCTGCGGCTTACTGGATGGTGGTGTTTTGTGCCGCCTTTATGAGTTTCATTTTCTTGGATGGACAGTTTAGCCAACACGCGGTTGAGTTTTCTCAAGAGGTGACCATCGGATTTTTTGCGATGAACCTGTTGGGGGCTTTGGGCATAGTGTTTGTGGCCTGTCGGTTTTTTGTTTCACTCTATGAGTCTGAGTTTCAGCGCTCTGAAGACTTATTGGCGAATATATTACCTTCTAGTGTCGCCAAAAGGTTGAAGCAGGGCGAGTCCACCATTGTTGATGGTTTTCAGTCGGTCACCATATTGTTTGCTGATTTGGTTGGCTTCACCAAAGCATGTGCGGATGCCGAACCCAATGAAGTTCTTGAACTCCTCAATGAGATATTTTCGATTTTTGATGACCTGGTTGAGAAATACGACTTGGAGAAAATAAAGACCATTGGTGATGCGTATATGGTGGTGGGCGGCTTACCGGTAGCTCGTGACTTTCATGCTCAAGATGTTGCTCGTCTGGCTTTGGAAATGCTCGAATCCATTGAGCAGATGAATTTAGGTACGTCTCATCCCCTAGAGCTGCGTATTGGTATCCATACAGGACCAGCCATTGCCGGAGTCATAGGCGTTAAGAAGTTTGCTTACGACGTTTGGGGAGATGCAGTGAATACGGCCAGCCGAATGGAATCCCACGGTGAACCGGGAAAGATTCAAGTTTCGGAAGAAACCTATTCCTTGATTCAGGACCACTTTGTTTTCGAAAGCCGTGGCAGTGTCGAAGTGAAGGGTAAAGGAATGATGAATCTATTTTTCTTGGAGCGGGAGCTCTAAGGTTGAGGGCAAATGTGGGGGCACGCATGCCCCCGTTCAATTGAGCTGATTTACTCTTCAGGCGAAACTTGGCTTTGCTGGTAGTTTTGCAAACCAATTCTGTCAATCAGACTAAGCTGTGTTTCGAGCCAGTCCACATGCTCTTCTTCTGATTCCAAGATGGATTTGAAGAGGTCACGGGAAACAAAGTCGTCTACTGTTTCACTGAATACAATTGCCGCCTTGAGGTCGGGAATCGCCATCATCTCAAGTTTCAGGTCACACTCCAGCATCTCTTGAGTGTTTTCGCCAATCATCAATTTCCCGAGGTCTTGAAGGTTTGGGATGCCTTCTAAGAAGAGGATACGCTCGATAATTGCATCAGCGTGTTTCATCTCGTCGATTGATTCGTGGTATTCCTTCGCAGCAAGCTTATCCAAGCCCCAATCCTTATACATCCGCGAGTGCAGGAAGTATTGGTTGATGGCGATAAGCTCGTTTCCGAGTACTTTGTTTAAATGCTCAATGACCTTTGCATCACCTTTCATGGTGAATTCCTCCGTGTTGATAAGCCAAGGACACTATAGCCACTGGTGGCCAGGACGTCAAGCTAAGTTATTGAAATCATTGCGTTTTTGATATTGATAATCACTCTCATTTGCAGAACATTGGAAACTTTTCAGGCAGATTTACGCCTAAGTGCCGAATTGCTGGGGAGAATGTTCCAAAATGAGAAGAGATCGCATTGAAGCAATGTGTTTAACGTTCGCGATCTGATGGGAAAAAAAATTTTGGAGAAGGATCTGAAAAAGGGCTTATTCGGAGTTCACCGGATGAAGGGAGTGTCAGGCTCCAGCAAGACCGGGCTTCGCTACGCTCTGTCCGATGATAGGCATCTTTTGGGTGATTTGTAGTTTGCGTCGTGTACTGGCTTCCCACCCACGTTGGGCCATGGCGAATTCTACTTCAGCCAATTGCGTGCAGGTACCGCACTGCCTTCCGCAGCCGGTTTCTTCTTGGAGCTCGTGAAATGACTCACAGCCATCTTCCACCGCCCGTCGGATGTCCCCGTTGGTCACCCCTCTGCAAACACATACGTACACTTATTTGAGCCTTCTATACTTACTTCAATACCTAACCTGAAGTTGATAACTATTCTCATAATAGCTTTAGGAATTCGTTTCGTCCAACGCAGAATGCATTTGTTCGAAATTATTTGATCAAAAAGAACGCGATTTGAAAGAGCCAAAAGGTCATAGGGATTCTCCTTTCTTTCCTTTAAGTTATTAATAGTTCTATGTTTTTTTGTTTTTGTTGATTTTCTGTTGAGTTTAGGCCCGCGCGCATTGTGGCAGATGACGAGCCTCGCTACTCTTAGACTGTCCACCCGTGCAGGATGCCTGGTGGTGATGGGGGAAATACAGAATGCGACGATTAAGAGAGTTATTTGTAGTCATTTTAACCGGCTTTTTGTGGGTGGCTTGTGCTGGGACGGAATCTAATACCGGTGATGCCTGTGCCGATGTAACCTGTGAAGCCGGGCAGTCATGCGTGGATGGAGCTTGTGAGGCCGCTGATGCCAGCGAACCAGGAGATGCGACGGATACAGATCCAGGTGAATCCGATCCCGATACAGATGACG
>CAZZDT010000386.1:0-4571 GCA_964652435.1 uncultured Bdellovibrionales bacterium | reverse complement strand
CGGGTAGCGGTATTTAGGAAAGCGCGAGGAAAAGGGGAACCATGGCAGTTTTCATCTGGGAAGCCAAAACGCGAATCGGGGAAACCCGTTCCGGCGAAATGGAAGCCGACTCCTCAGCCCTGGTGACGCAGCGGTTGCGCGCACAACAACTTCAGGTTGTGAAGGTTCGAAAGAAACCTACAGAAATCATCATTCGTATGCCTGGTTCTACAGGGGTAGAGCCAAAAGACTTGATGGTCTTTACCCGGCAGTTCGCGACCATGATTGATGCGGGTCTGCCTATGGTTCAATGCCTGGATATTTTGGGCAGCCAAATGGAGAACCCGGACTTTAAAAAAATCGTAATGAATGTGAAGCAATCCGTTGAATCGGGTTCGACCCTTGCTGATGCCTTACGCAAGCACCCTAAAGTTTTCAATCGACTCTTTGTAAACCTTGTTGAAGCAGGTGAAACCGGCGGTATCTTGGATACCATTTTGAATCGTCTTGCTGAGTATATTGAGAAAAACGCGAAACTCGTGAAGCAAGTCAAAGGAGCCATGATTTACCCAAGTCTCGTTTTGGGTGTATCGCTTTTGGTTACCTTGGTTCTCTTGCTCAAAGTTATTCCTGTATTCCAAAACATGTTTGAAGATTTCGGTCAGGCCTTGCCCGGGATGACTCAAGTTGTTGTTGATATGAGTGAATGGACTCGGGACAATGTGTCGCTGATCTTCTTGGTCATTACGGGAACTGTTGCGGGTTCTTACGCCTTTATTAAAAGCAAACAGGGACGGCGTCTATTCGATGAATTTGCCTTGACCGCACCTATTTTTGGGCCGTTGGTGAAAAAGGTTTCTGTTGCCAAGTTTACACGTACCATGGGAACGATGTTGGCGTCTGGGGTTCCGATTCTTGAAGCCTTGGATATCGTCGCGGGTACCGCGGGCAATGTTGTGATCGAGGATGGACTGCAAACGGTTCGCTCGCGCATCAGTGAGGGTAAAGCCATGGCGCAATCGCTGGGAGAAATGAAAGTTTTTCCAACGATGGTCGTGCAGATGATTGCGGTTGGTGAATCCACCGGTGCAATGGATACGATGCTCAACAAGATTGCTGACTTCTACGATGACGAAGTTGACGATGCCATCGGTACAATGATGAGTCTCTTGGAGCCAGCGATTATGGCATTCCTGGCGGTTCTACTCGGTGGTCTCGTTATTTCGATGTACCTGCCTGTTTTCTCGATGGCCGGTTCGATTGGCTCCTAACTTCAGGAATTAAGTATGGGCTTGGTTCAGCGAGAAGCTGCTTTGCAGCGGCGCTTGCCTTGGCTTTTGGTTTTCAGGGCGGTTGTTGCAACCGTTTTACTTACGCTTAATTTCCTGGCCGATTATTTTCAGTGGCCACAACGTAGAACTTCTCTCTTATTGTATGCGGTGATCATCGGAACCTATTTGATGGTTTTGGTGGTCGGTCTTCTGCTTAAACGTGGTACCAAACCGGTACCACTGAGTTTACTTTATCTTCTGGGTACCGTTCTTTTTGCTTTGATGTTTGTGCAAGGCACCGGTGGCATCGCAAGTCCTTTCTCCTTTTTGTACCTCTTAGCGATTCTCGACGGCTCGATCATTGGTGGTCAGCGTGCGGCCATCGCTTTGGCCTCTGCCTGCAGCGTCATTTACGGAGCACAGTTGGTCTTGCAGCTCTATGGTGTAGCTACGGCGGGGCTCACGACCATTCCTCCGGTGCGAGATTTTGCTTTCCAGGTAGGCGTGCATATGGGCGCATTTTATCTGGTAGGTTTGTTGTCTGGGTATTTGGCCGAACTTTTAGAAAAGGCCAGATTACTCGCCAGCACCGCTCAGCAGAATTTGGCAAGAGCTCGCAACTTACACTCGGCGGTTGTTGAATCGCTTCCTTTGGGCATCATTGCGGTTAATGAATCCATGGAAATCCGGACCGCAAATCAAGCAGCATCTAATATCTTGTCTATGCCTATGTATCAGCTTTTGGGCAGCGTGGTTCCTTTATCGCTTCGAGGTTTTTTATCACGCAACGAAAATTTTGGAGAGGTTGAGCTTGAGGTAGCGCAACGTAAAGTTTCGTTGGCACTCAGTCGCTGCCCGGTTCAGCCAAGCCAAGTGAGCGATGAGGGACCTCAAGAAGAGTTAACCCTTTTGGTCTTGGAAGACCGAACAGAGATTCGAGTTCTGGAGGAAGACTTAAGAGTGAAACAACGGCTCGCTTCCATTGGTGAGCTGGCGGCTGCTATGGCCCATGAATTGCGCAATCCACTGGCTTCCATGTCCGGTTCGGTAGAACTTTTGACCCGCTATTTTGAAGAAGGTGATGATAAGCAGACGCGACTTAGCAATATTGTTCTTCGAGAAGTCGCTCACCTGAATCGTTTGGTCGAAGAGTTTTTGATTTTTGCCAGACCGACGCCGCCAGTTCAGGCGATGGTTGATGTTCCGGGTTTGTGCCGAGAGGTTGCTGAAGCGGTTTCACATGATCCCGCATGGGAGCGCCACAGTTTAAAACTTCAGATGCCCGATCGACTTTTTGCTCGTATTGATTACGGCCAGGTTCGAAGGGTGATTTGGAATCTATTGCGAAATGCAGTTGAAGCATCGCCTGATGGCCGACCGGTCCAGCTCAGAGTAAGCCAGCGTGACATGATGTTGGTGATTGCTATCGAAGATGAAGGGCCTGGTATTCCCTCAGACTATCGAGACGAAATTTTTGAGCCTTTCAAAACCACGAAGCAGGGTGGCACTGGGCTTGGCTTAAGCATTTGCCACCGCATCGTGAGTGCTCATGGTGGACGTATTGATGTGAATACCGGCCCGGATGAAGGCACTCGGATGGAAGTGGTTTTGCCTACCCGGGATGACTTGCCCAGTGAAGACGGCCAGCAACCTACCCGATTGGGTCGCCTGCCGGTGCGGGAATGATTCAAAGTTGCTGCTTTTGCCTGGCCGCGTCTTGAGTACCTTAGGGCCAAGGGCTACGATGTCTGGGTGGCGAAGTTATTAATAGTAGATGATGAACTCTCGATGCGGGAATTCTTGCAGATTCTCATGGAGGGTGAGGGCCATGAAGTTGCATTGGCGTCTACCTATGGCGAAGCTGAACAGGCTTGTGCTTCGCATCAATTTGATTTGGTCATCACAGATCTAAAACTTCCTGATGGATCTGGATTAGACGTTCTTAAGGCGGTCAAAGAGCACCAAGTAGATGCTCAAACCATTATGCTAACGGCCTTTGCCACCACAGAAACCGCAGTGGAAGCGATGCGGCTGGGGGCATACGATTACCAAATTAAACCCGTTAAGGTTGATGAGTTATCAGCGCTCAGTGCCAAGGCTTTGGAAAAGGTTGAGTTGGTTCGTGAAAACAGAGAGCTGTCTCTGGAGTTGAATCAGCGTATGACCACGGACCGGATCCTCGGCCAGAGTGCTGCGACCCGAACCTTGGTTAAAATGATTGCCAAGGTTGCTCCTACCCGTTCCAATATTTTGATTCAGGGTGAAAGCGGGACCGGTAAAGAATTGGTTTCTCGGGCCCTGCACGATGCCAGCAACCGCAAGAGCGGGCCGTTTGTTGCGATCAATTGTGGAGCCATTCCTGAATCTTTGATTGAGGCTGAGTTGTTTGGCCATGTGGCTGGCGCTTATACCGGGGCGGCCAAAGCACGCGATGGTCTCTTTATAGCAGCCCATGGTGGCACACTGCTCTTAGATGAAATCGGCGAGCTCCCTCTTTCAATGCAAGTTAAACTTTTGCGGGCCCTTCAAGAGCGCCGGATCCGACGGGTGGGTGATGATAAAGAGCGGGAAGTCGATATTCGCCTGATTGCATCCACGAATCGTGACCTGGAACAGATGGTCGAAGAGGGCACGTTTCGAGAGGACTTGTTTTACCGCTTGAATGTTGTCCGTCTTCAGGTTGCTCCTCTTCGAGAGAGAGTCGAAGATATTCCACTTTTGGCCAGAGCATTTGTGGCCAAGTATGCTCAAGACGCCGAGAAAGAAATCAGTGGAGTATCGCCGGATGCGATGGCTTGCTTATGCCGGTACGGTTTTCCCGGTAACGTTCGAGAACTTGAAAACTGCATTGAACGTGCCGTTGCGTTAGCCGCTGAAGAATTGATCCAACTCGAAGACCTTCCTGAAAATGTATTGGAGAAGTCCCAAGAATCGTCTTCGAGCCCGCTGGACTTTATGGAAGAGGGTGTAAACCTCGAAGGCCGTCTTCAAGAAATTGAGCTGGGTTTTATTATGGAGGCCATGCGACGCACCGGTGGAGTCAAAAAGCGCGCCGCCGAACTTTTGGGGCTTTCCTTCAGAAGTTTTCGTTACCGACTTCAAAAATTGAATATTGGTGATGAAACAGATTCTGAATCATCCAATGA
This sequence comes from uncultured Bdellovibrionales bacterium, assembly GCA_964652435.1. GTDB lineage: Bacteria > Myxococcota > XYA12-FULL-58-9 > XYA12-FULL-58-9 > JABJBS01 > JABJBS01. The sequence goes on along the minus strand of CAZZDT010000386.1, from coordinate 175 downwards.
GAACTAAGGGTCCAGCACTCCGCTTATCATTTCACGTCTACGGGCAAGATGATGTCGAAGCGGCCTGAGAATGCGTTTTCTTCCTCGCTTGCCAATGGAATCGTTCGCTCGGCCACGGCCCAAGGATCTGTTTCCAGAAACGGGTCCTCTTCAAAGTAGAGTTGTGTGATCAAAG
>CAZZDT010000385.1:0-4574 GCA_964652435.1 uncultured Bdellovibrionales bacterium | reverse complement strand
CGGTGGCATCGGCCGGTACCCGCGGGTTACCTGATTCAGCGCCCGTTTCATCTACAGCCAACGCGTCTACACGGTCATAGCCGCCGTAGCGGTCATTGGAATCATAAACAGTATCGCGAGAAACATAATACTTAATGCGGCTTTCATCGGCATCCGCCACACCTCGGTTGGCTACATTCAATGTGACTGGAACTTTTTGCCCGGGTGCAAAATCCCCGACGGCAACCACAAGGTCTTCAATCACCAGGTCTGCTGCTTCCGCAAGTGCTGGTTCGTCTTCACCTTCGCTTAATGCTGCTACAGCATCTTCACCCACACCTACTGGCACGGCCACTGCGTTATTGGTTTCAAATTGCTCATCCACCACATTGGTGTCATCAACCACAAAGATGAAAAAGTAATTGCCGTCGGCAGTTTCACTTGGAATACGAAGGTTGGCTCCTTCCGCGGAGACACCCTGAGACGCCAATGCAGGAACCGAATCGTAATTTAGGTATTTATCAGCTGGGTCAAAGACGTCATCGGTTGAAAGATAGTATTTAAGACGGCTCGCAACATCAGCCGCAAGTGGCCCCACATTTCGTACATCAACCGTTACCGCAATTTGTTCACCCGCAAGACCCGCTGCCGCACTCAAGGTAATATTCTCACTTACGAAGTCAGGCTTTACCGCATCGGGCGAATCCACCAATACTTCTACCGGCAAGGCCAGTTGATTGTTCGACTCATCTTCTTCAACCACGGTGTTTTCTAAATCGAGAACCAAAATAACATACCAGATTCCACCGGTGGTATTGGCCGTGATGCGTAAGTCGGCAGACTCTACCCGGCTACCGCCCAATCCAAGCGGCTCAATATTATCAAAGCTTACCTGCTTGTCGTATTCATCGAGAACCACATCTCTCGAGAGAAAATACTGCAACTGGGTAGCCTCGGCTGCGCCACTGCCAGCATTTGCTATGGTGCTTTGAATGGGCAAAGCATCCCCGGCCTGAACAGCCGGAAGCCCGAGAGCGGATTCTGTGATTCGTAAATCAGGCACACCACCCACCAGCTCACCCACAGTGATCAAGGTGGCGTGGGTGTTGTTGCTTTCGTTTTGTTCAACCAACTCGATATTGGCATCGGCCACAAACAAGATGTACCAACTGCCATCGGCTGTTTCGGCTGGGATTCTAAGGTTGGCACTTTCAGCGCTTGTTGCACCCACTGCCAGCGCATCCACTTTGTCGTAGTTAAGATACTTATCGCCGCCGTCATAAGTTGCGTCGGCCGAAAGATAGTACTTGAGCCGCGAAGCATTCGCCTCCACCGTGCCATTGTTCACCACGGTTGCATGAACCGAAATCTTCTCGCCTGCTTCTACGCCAAACGATTCCAAAGAAACGTCTTCAACGGTTAAGTCTGGAGCATCACCGTCCGTGGCCGGCGCTTCAGCACCAACCGTTATACTGGCAAAGACGGTATTGTTTGTTTCGTCAGCCTCAGTCACTTCAGACTTCACGTCAGCCACGAACAAGATGAAAGCATCGCCTTCTGGCCAATCTGCCGGAATCCGAACATTAGCGTTTTCATCGCTTGCTTCGGTGGACGCCAATGCACTGACTTTGTCGTAATTAAGGTATTTATCGCCATCGTCGTAAATGGAGTCGGTGGATAAGTAGTAGCGCATCTGAGAAGCTGCGGCGGCTTCGGTGCCTTGATTGGCAATGGAAACCGAAACCTTCACTTGGGTACCCGGCATGGCATAGCCACCCGTCACAACCGCATCAATCGCTACCAAATCCACACCGACCTTGGTGGCCTCAATGGCATCTTGGCGCATCTGAGAATCGTCAGAAAGCTGGGCTCCATCCTGCGCGCCACAAGCGCTCAAAAACAGGGTGCCCCAAAGAATTAAAGAAAAAGTTATTTTATTACGTATGCTTATACACATAGCGAAACCTCGTAAAACCACGCGACCATGCGCTTAGGCTTTTCAAAATCAAGTTGTTTGTGATCAGCATTTAGGATGAAAGGAATCATCCTCGGGGAACTTCGCTAGGCTAGACGGCTGCACCCGATGTGGCGCCCCTACTGGACATGACAATCTGCGTCAACCAAAAATGTGCCGCATCCAATCAAATTCGATCCAGTGGAACAGTGGATATACACCTTAACTCTCTGTTTCGGTTAGAAAATCCTTCAAAAAAGTGCGCTCCGCTGCAGCATAATCCGCCTCTACATCCAGGCGAGCCAGCACCGAGAAAAAGCCAAACTGCAGTCGATTGATAAAAAGAATCCCCGGCGGCATGGGAACAAAATTGTCGTTCTTAGTCTTCACAATGGTCACGGCCATATCTTTAAAGTGCTGAACCAAGCTGGCCGCAAAGTCTTGGGTTAAATGAAATGGCGAATCGGTGATGGGACGAAAGCACATGGCTGCATACTCTTTCACCATCTCTTCATACTTACCGCCCCGGGTATCAAGCATACCGCAGGCTGCCTCATCAAATGCTTTTTGGTCACCAGAATGCGCAGCCGTATGAAGTTGCCGCGCCCATTTCAATCGCTCGTTCTCAATAGGCTGGACACACCCAAAGTCGACAAAACCCACCCCACCATCATCTTGAAAGAAATAATTGCCAGGATGAGGGTCAGCGTTGAACAACCCTCCCACAATGTTCGCTCGATATACGAATCGCCAAAGTGTCTCCGCCCAGGAGCGTCGCAACTTCTCATCGGCCAAGCGCGCTTGCTCAAATGGAAGGCCCTCTAGCCACTCCGTGGTAAAAACACGTTTTGACGAGCGCTCATCAATCACCGCCGGGATACGAATCAAAGGGTCGTCTTTGTGAATCTCGCGAAACACGTTTTGTCGCTTCGCCTCGAGCGTGTAATCCAACTCTTCTCGAAAGCGTTCTTTCACTTCTTCGGTGAGCCGCTTCGAATCAAACTTAGCTGTCCCCATCAGACTAAGAATCATTTCGATGACATTCGCATTTCGCAAATCTGCATCCATCGCTTCAACAATACCCGGATGCTGCACTTTCACAGCCACCACCCGGCCATCCTCAAGGGTCGCCTTATGAACCTGTCCAATGGAGGCACTGGCTACTGGTTTGTCATTCCAATCTTGAAACAACTCAGTGATAGGAGCACCGAGTTCCTTTTCTACCAAAGCACGAATCTCGGCTGGGTCTGACTCTGGCGCGGCCGATTGCAACTTGGCCATGGTTTGCTCAAAGGCGTCGCGATGTTCCGGTGGAATCAAGCCGTCCACATAGCTCATCATTTGGCCAATCTTCGTCGCCACACCACGAAGCTGCCCAAGCAGTTCGGTGGTTTTTAACGCGCTCTTACGAGCATCCTTAGAAAGAAGCAGCGTTGCACCGGTTCGCGCACCGGCTCTTGCCAACTTGGCCAAGCGGCTAAACCGACTCTTCGGCATATCAGATGAATTAGAAATAACGCTCTCCTACGTCGAGACTCAAAATTTCAATGACGACTACTCTCTAGCCTTCAAAACATCATCATCCAAGGGCTCCACTGGAAGCTCAGGATCTTGCACGATGGTGGCTCCCGCATGACTGGCCAGCACTCGCATGGCCACATCCACCAACAATTTCTGCTCTGCGAAATCCATATTTTCCAAACCCGCATATTCGGGTTGGCTCTTCAGCTGCGCCACCGCGGCGAAAATCTCCCCGCCTAATTGCCGGCAGGTCCGCTCATTTCGTGATTTTTCAGACACCATCTCGCTCCAAACCCTCGATCTTAAACATCAAATCGCTAATCCACTCTTAGCCGTATCATCGCCCGGGCCGAAGCTCCAGCAAGATATGCGGTCACAAGTTGAGACATCAAAACCGCTTCTGACGGTAGCAATCAAGGCCCGGATCACATATCAAGGCCTCAGATCAACAACCTGTGAGATATCATGAGTTTACCAGATTCTCCCGTCTATCCGGAAGCCAAAGAATTGGCACAATCGTGGCAAGCAGCAGTGGAGCGCGACCTCAAGGGCGCAGACTTCAACAAGCGCCTGGTCACTCAAACCTACGACGGTATTTCCATTCAACCGCTCTATGGTTTGAATCCAGAAAGCCCCAGCGAAAATGCCGGCGGCATGCCGGGAACCTTCCCCCACACGCGAGGCAACTCCACCCTTTCCACCAGTCGCCACGGGTGGGACATTGAGCAGAGCTACAATCTAGATGAAAGCAATCTCAACCAGAGCATTCTCACCGATCTGCAAAAAGGTGTTTCCTCCATTCACTTGGTGGCCGGCGCGGGAAAGCCAACTTTTGAACAAGTCAAAAATGCTCTAGCAGGTGTCCACCTAAACATGGCCAGCGTATCCTTCGATGGCGGTGAACATTCTAAGCATGCGAACGAGTTTTTAAGCCAAGTCCTCAAAGAGCACAGCCAGGAAGCTCGAGGCAGCTTTATGCAAGATCCTCTGGGGCAGTTTGCTCAAGCTGGCAGCTGGGATGAATCATCGCTTCCAAAACTGGGGAAATTGGCTAAAGCAAATCGCCAGAACTATCCCAAAATGAAAACGGCTTCCGTATCCACCGAGGTATACCACGCCG
>CAZZDT010000384.1:0-4584 GCA_964652435.1 uncultured Bdellovibrionales bacterium | reverse complement strand
GTTACACCGTGACGAACGGACTCTTCTAGACCGGGCTTTACTTCAATTTCCGCATCGTAATGGGCATGAAGGTCGAAAAACCCTGGCGTAACCCATGAACCGGTGGCGTCCACCTCGCGCTTAGCCGTCCCAGGTAAGTTCGGTCCTATGGCGACTACGCGACCATCTTGAACGGCCAAATCAGCCACCACGCCGGGTGCACCGGTTCCGTCGAAAACCGTACCACCCCGAATAAGGAGATCATATGTTGCGGCGTCCTGAGCCATGGATAGCCTAACCTTCTTTCCTGCGGTTCACATTGAGCCAAACACCATTCTTTGGAGCCAATGCTCCATTGACCATGGTCGGTTCAACTTTCACCTTACCCGATGATTCTAGATTGTAGCGCTGAGCCATCATGGAGAGCATGATTTTCATTTCATAGGTGGCAAACAATGCACCAGCACATTTTCTTCTACCCGATGCAAAGGGCATCAAGCTTATCTTCATCACCTTCATGCCATCACCTTCTTCATACCGATCCGGATCAAAAGCATCTGGATTCTCCCACACATCTGGGTGGCGATGAGCACAATAAGGAAACATGAAGATTTGTGAGCCTTTCGGAATGCGTGTTCCACTTAGCACCGTTTCTTCGGTCGCCGTACGAGGAATGAAAATCATAATGGGCGGATAGAGCCGCATTGCTTCATTGGCTACATGGCCCGCATAAACCAGCTTGTCCAGGTCTTCCAATGTAGGCGCACGACCGCCCAAAACCGCATCCGCTTCTTCGCTAAGTTTGCGAGCTGCCTCAGGATTTTCCGTTAAGAGGTGCATGGCCCAAGCCAGCGCAGACGATGTGGTTTCGTGACCAGCGATTAAAAGCGTCACCACTTCATCTCGCACACTCTTCAGAGGCATTAAATCCGGGTCTTCGATGTGCAAATCCAGGAGAGAATCGAGATAATCCCCATTCTCTGAGGGCTTACCACCGCGCCGTTCCACAACCTCGTAAATGACCTTATCTAGGAAATCGACGATTTTTTTGTACTTGAAGTACTCCAAAGTCGGAATCCATTTGGGCATGGCCAAATCAAAGAAACTGGGCGGATCCATAATGTCGTCCATGATTTTATGGAAAGCTTCAACATAGGGATCAAAGTCGTTCACCAACAAACACTTCAGGTTGATATCCAACGTCAGATCACGAACAAAGTGGTGCCCATCAAAATGCTCACCCGCATCAATATGGCGTTCCCAACCTTCAAACATCTTTTCGGTTGAAGACACCATTTGGTCCACGTAACCCTTGAGACGCTTGTTCGTATAGTGAGGCTGCAACACCCGGCGTGTTTGTTTCCAACGTTCATGCCCCGCTGAGGTCACGAGACCATCGCCCATCAGCAGATGGTGGTAGCGGTGAAAATCACCCTTCTTCTCGAACATACCTGCCTTGAAGATTTTATTAAAATCTTCCGGATTGCGAATGGCGAAAAGGTGATGTCCCAAAAAGGACATCCGAATCACATCGCCATACTTGCCAAACAAGCTTTGGAGATACGCCAACCAATTCTCGCAATTTTGATAATCGAGCATTTTAAGACGCTCGAAAAATCCCGGGCTTTTCGCCAAGGGCATCAAGCTGGTGGGAGAACTATCAGCCATTCTCACCCCCACTCACATCGGGCTCTTCGATGCACCAGCCCTTTTTCGCGCAGCGGCGCCGAAGCTTGCGCATAGCCAGGGGCAGTAAATCCGCCTTCACGTGCAATTCCTCGGCAAAGTTCAAGGGTGCACGGTGAGGAACCTGTTTCTCAATGGATTCCTGATCCTCCAGAAAAATCTTCATGGAGCCCTTCTTCACAAATCCATCAAAGATTGGCCACGTGTAGAAATTGCGCATGCAAAGATACATGATTTTAGTCTCGGTGGCGCTTACGGGCACATGAGACATAAAGAGAAGGACCGTGCCGTAAACCAAATCCGCGCGGGTACTGGTTATATTCGGCAAGTGGTAGGTAAACGTGGTGACTGAATCTAAGGGCTTAGGCCAACGCAGGCGCAAGATACCGGGCACCATGGTCGAGTGATGGTATTTACCGTGACCACCCCACTCACCCTCTTCAAACTCCTCGAGTTTAAATACGGGGTTTTGCTCTTCGCCGTAGGTAGCCGAATGCAAGAAAGGCAAATGCGAAACATCAATCGCATTCTCCGCCACCCGGGTGTAATGGCCTTTTAACAACCAATCGAAAGTGAACGTTCTCCAACCCGGTTGACCATACTCTGGAAGTTCTGGAATGGGTGGCCGTTCTTCTTCTGGTAAATCCCCCACAAAAACCCAAATAAACCCATAGGCCTCCTGGGTTGGATAGGACCTTACCTTTGCCTTTTTGGAAATACTCTGTCCTTCCAAATTCGATGGAATATGCACACACTGCCCATCTTCATTGTACTTCCAGCCATGGTAGGGACAGTGCAGGCAATCGTCTTTGACCCACCCGCGGGAGAGTTCATCACCGCGGTGAGCGCATTTATCTCGTAGACAAACCACCTCTCCGCTCGATGTTCGGTACAACACCAGCTTCTCGCCCAAAAGCATGAGCGGACTGGGCTTATCTTTCACCCGGTCACTGAATTCGCACGCATACCAGAAGTTCTTTAGCACTTAAGCTTCTCCACCACCTTTTGAGCCGCATCACCCTTCACCAGGGTAAAGTGGTCGGCGTCGATATCCACAACCTCAACGCCTTTCTTCGAAATTCCCGACCAAGCCTCAGCATCCACCTTAGCACTGCCATCCGCCACCAACGACTGAGTGGCTCGAATGAGCATCACCGGCGCCTGAACTTCGGCCGGTTCGTAATTGATATAAGCATTGGCGTGAGATGCAATCACCGACTGCAAACGACCAAAACGCATCCTGTCGTACTCGGTGGTCATCAAACCGAGGCGGGTGACTTCTTCTTCCATAGACTGCATCAAGGCGGCCATCCCTTGAGAGGCAGCACCATTGATTTTCTCGGCTAGGATTTCCCTATCCACTCGCAAGTCGTGAGCCATTTGCGCCACAACCCAATCAGGGTTTTCACTTAAGGCCTTCAGAGACTCACCCGGACGATGGGTATCAAGCATCACCACTTGCTCCACAGTTTCACCAGCCGCTTCCAGTTGACGGGTAATCTCCAGAGCCACGGCACCACCCATCGACCAGCCCGCAATGCGATAAGGTCCTTGGGGCTGTTTCTCGCGAATGCCGGCAATATAGGCTGCAGCCATCTCATCTAAACTGTGAAATGGATGCTCGCCACTTTCCAAGCCTCTTGCCTGTAGGCCATAAACAGCGCTCAAGTCAGCCGCGATTTCGCGGTAACAGAATACTGCCCCGCCCACTGGATGCACCATAAAGAGCGGCTGACCTTCGGTTTGAGCGCTTACGGAAACCAACGGCGACCAGCTTGTATTGCCCTCGCCCTTTTCAAGCCTTCGGATCAAATCTGCCACACCGGAGATGGTCGGATTTTCAAACAAGTCCCGCAGTGGGAGCTCAAGCCCCATATCTTGATGAACTTGGGAAACCAGCTGAGCCGCTAACAACGAATGGCCGCCCAACTCGAAGAAATTATCCAGCACACCCACTCGCTCTACTTTCAGAGCCTTGGCCCAGATAGCGGCTAAGTCATCTTCTAATTGGTCTCGCGGCGCCACATAAGGCACTTTAAGAGCCCGCTTCCCAAGATTGCTGGCATCTTGAATGCGCGCCGTAATATGCGCCGCATCCGCAAAGCTGGTAATGATTTCCGGCAGGATTCGACCACGGCGAGTAAACGCCGTTTCACTGCCCGCCTGCACCTGAGCTTTTTTCTTCTTCTTGGCTGGAACATCAATGGACGGTGCCAACTCCAACTGACTGAGCTTTCCTGAGTCATACACAAAGGTAAAGCTATCGCCTTCGGGTGGCGTCGCATCACCCGCTACCTGTGAAAGGAACTGATAAACCGGACGATTCTTCTTGGTTCGCGCCCAAGGAATTTGAACGGTGTCCAATCCCATCTCAACCGCTTTCGCTCCCAGTGCATTGAGAACCCGGTGCTCGACCCCGCGGCCCAACACGCGGCAACTCATCAAGATGGTATCCACTTCTAAATGGGTTTCCATGTTCTTGTACATGGCCACTCCCACCAAGCCGTATTCACCAAATCGGTCCCGTACCGTTGCCGTTAAACATCCGTAACCCTCGGTAGCCACAAATGCCTCTACGTCTTTTTCTGTCCGGCGAATGGTACTGGCATTGAATTGATTCGTACGGTTCGTCAATTGAGAGACCCGCGGCAACTCATCGGGAGTCATTGGATGAAGGTCAACTTCAAGGCCCAAATTCTGTAAGAAGGTTAAGAAATCACCATCACCCTGCTGCACTTTGTCCCGCTCAAGGTTTTGTTGATACAGCAGCGTTCGCTTCTGATCTTCGGCCGTGATGCTGAGGTTATCAAATGCCCACAAGTGATTGGTCACATTATCAATCTCTTCGGGTGTTTCTGGGAACTGCACCACAAGAACATCCGGACAACCCGCTTTCACTTCAGCACATTCAACCGGGTT
>CAZZDT010000383.1:0-4597 GCA_964652435.1 uncultured Bdellovibrionales bacterium | reverse complement strand
TTACGGTTGCGCCACTGATCATTGTAGGCCTTTTTATCTGGATGTTGATTCGTCGCATTTCTAAAGTCGAGAAACTGCGTCAGGAGCAATTGGCGGCAGATCAGCGAGAACACCAAATCTCAACCAGCAGCGCTGAGGTCAGCTAAAGTAGCGCAGAGGGCATCGATGTCCTCTTGGGTGGTATCGAACCCAAGCGACCAACGAACCAACATCGTCTCCGGGTCCCAAACATAAAAGAAACGTGTGGTTCGCAAGGCCTTTAGCCACTCTCTAGGGATCTCCGCAAAAACAGAAGACGCCTGAGTTTCATAGGGGAAACGAAGAGGCGCGTATTTCTCGGCGGCCTCTCTAAGGTTTTGGGCCATGCCGTTCGCATGCTGGGCTATCTCACGCCAAAGTTCATCTTGTAAAAAGGCAGTGAACTGAGCAGCCATGAACCTGGTTTTCGACGGCAATTGCATGGCTTGTTTGCGCCTGAATTTAAAGGAGCGGGATTGCTCTTTGGATTTAAAGACAACTGCTTCGCAATGCAGTAAGCCGTGCTTTGTTCCACCAAACGAAAGTGCATCAACGCCAATGTCAAAACTTGTGGCCGCCAGTGTGCAATCGAGCGCCGCAGCCGCATTGGTAAGTCGAGCACCATCCATATGAAACATTAACTTGTGCGCGCGAGCAAATTCCCCAAGAGCCTTGAGTTCGGAGAGAGAGTAGATAGTACCCAGCTCCGTGGGCTGGGTGACTGAAAAAGCTGCGGGTTGAGATGCATGCTGATCCCCAAGACGCACCAGGTGTTCTTCCAGGAGCTGTGGCGTTAGCTTTCCGTCCTCGGTAGGAATTGGGACCACCTGACATCCGATCAGACGCTGGGGAGCACCACACTCATCCTGCCAAAGATGGGAGCTTGCACCACACAGGATCGATTGATGGGACAACACCAAGGAATCCAGGGCCAAGACGTTAGCGGCGGTTCCATTGAACACATAAAACGTTTGAGTGCCGGCTCCGAAGGCTTCCCGAAAGAGCTTGTCCGCCTCACGGGTCCATTCATCTTTCCCGTAGCTATGGGCGTGCCCTGTGTTGGCTTGAGCGAGTGCCTCAAATGCTTTCGGGTGAATGCCGCTGTGGTTATCTGAACCCAGGCTTCGCTTATTGTCTGTCATAGGTCAGTAAGTGCCCTCAAGATAGCGAGGCGTCAAGGCTCCTGGGATGGACCAGGGGTATCTGTTCGCTTGAGGCGTCCCAGGCAAGCATAGAGTTGCTGTTCTCGAATAGGCTTGGTTAGGACTGCATGAATACTGGATTCATGCTCGGAACTTATGTCAGGACGCTGGCCAACTGGGGCGAGCAGGGCAATCGCACCCGCTGCACTTTCAGAGGCACCGGCCAAGTTTTTCCAGTAAGCCGTATCACCCGATGCTGTGCTGATATCCACGAGACTTATATCGTAATGCTCACCGCGGGTGAGGGCGTCGCTTAACAGAGCATTGGCTTCGATATGATTTTGAGCTTCGTGAACCAGCATGCCCCAGCCCTCGAGCTTATCGCGAAGAGCTGTTCTGAGTGTTGGGTCTGTGCCAATGACCAGAACGCCGCTTCCTGCAAAAGGGGATAGACTCAAATCAATTCGGCGGGACTCTTCCTTTGTTTTCCGTAGCATTGCGGTGAACCAAAACGTGCTGCCTTTGCCTTGCTCGCTCTTCGCGCCAATCGTTCCGCCCATGAGTTCGCATAAGCTTTTTGAGATAGCCAGTCCCAGTCCGGTGCCGCCGTACTTTCTTGTGGTGGATCCGTCGGCCTGAGAGAACGACTCAAAGAGCTTACTAAGAGCATCTTGTGAGATTCCGATGCCTGTATCTTTGATCTCAAAACGAATCAGGAACGCATCGGGGTGCTCTTCATCTATGGTCACGTGAACCATGACGACTCCTTCATCGGTAAATTTAACGGCGTTGCCGATGAGATTGGTGAGTATCTGACGAAGTCGCCCTGCATCCCCCTGAACCCAGCGAGGTACATCACGTCCCACGGAGCACACAAGCTCGTAACCCTTTTCGGATGCTTTGCCGGCCAACATCTCAGCAACGTCCTCGACGACCCGAAGAAGGTTGAAGTCGGCAGCATCGATGGCCATGTGACCCGCTTCGATTTTTGAAAAATCCAACACGTCGTTAATGATTTTTAAGAGGGATTGCCCGCACGAGTGGGCTGAGTTGACGTACTCGCTTTGCTCCTCGTCAAGGTCGGTATCCTGCATTAAAGCGGTCAATCCGAGTATCCCATTTAAGGGAGTGCGGATTTCATGGCTCATGGTGGCAAGGAATTCGCTTTTCAGTTGATTAGCCTCAAGGGCTTCATCTCTGGCCTTAGCCAATTCCTTTTCAAATTGTTTGCGCTTGGTGATGTCCAGCACCAGGCAAACCATTCCCGGCTCACGTTGTCTTGCATCATGCTGAAGCAAGGAGGCCGAAAACACCACGGGAACACGGTCACCGTTTTTTGTGAGGAGCCATCGCTCCTCTTGTGCAACGGTCCCATTCGACCGTAAGTCCTGGATCCATTGGTCTGCCGGACGGGTCTCGTCGTTTGCCAAAAATAGAGTATCCAAATATCGCCCGGTAAGTTCTTCCGCCTCATAGCCGGTCATAACCGTAGCTGCTCTGTTTACCGACTGGATAACGCCACTGGGCCCGGTGGAGAAAAGTGCCTCCATCATCGAGTCCAAAGTGTTGCGAACATAGTCACGCTGACGCTCGACTTCTTGCGTGCGTCGGCCCACCTGCAGCTCAAGGTCTTCCTGGTAGGTCTGCATCATCTGATCTTGTTGCCTGATCTGGGCAAGCAGATCGTTAACATTCTGCATGAGCGCTGAAAACTCGTCGCTGTCACTTACCATGGCTTTCACCCGTGGCGCCCCATCTTGGGTGGCCTGAATGACTGCCTGAGCGAGAGATACCAGTGGACGCCTCATAAGATGGTAAAGCGGAAAGGATAGGACCATAACACCCGCCATGGTTCCCAGAAGTCCCAGCCAGAATGGTATGCCAATCGGCGCCCCGGCGTCGGCGAAATAGCGGTCCACACCGGTGAAGACTGTGACCGACAGTCCACTTAAGAGTGTGGTGGCTAACACGAACTTGAGACGTGCCGGCAGAGCCCTAACCAAGCGCTTCATCTATCCCCCGAGATTGCCTTACTATTTTCTTACAAAACGGGGTTTATTCCAAACCCTCTCTGGTTTGATTGCTTGATGCCCGCCGCCTAGGTTTGATACGTCCCGTCCACAAGGGAGAAGGTAGACGATGAGTGACCAATTATCGCCAGAACCGCTTAATGAGCGACTCAAGGAACTCGGGCGGATTGTGGATGAGCTGGTAGGCCGATACCGGCCCGAAGGAGCCATTGAGAAACAAGATGGCGGAGATGCCCTGGACGGTGCCCTTAAGGGCCTTAAGGCGCTTCAGGAGATGGATGTCCTGCGACAGCTTCCTACGACCCGTTTCCAGGAGATTCTGACCTCCGCCGTTTCTACCGAATGGTACGATAACATTCTGAATGCGATTGCCGAAGTATTGATCGTTATTGGACGAACGGGCCGTATTCAGTCGGCAAATCCCGCAGCTTTATCCTTTCTGGGTTATCCGGTTGAGCAAATCGAAGGCATGTTGTTTCAGGAGGTGCTTTCTGGACCAACCCCAACCATGGATAGTCTATTGGCCGAACGGTGCGGGGTCCCCAATGGTGGGCAGCCCGTGCGCACCTTTTACCGGCACTCGGACGGCAGTCAGCTTCCCGTGGACTTTTCGAGTTCACCGATTTGCGATGACGATGGTAATTTGAGAGCCGTTGTCTGCATGGCTCGAGATGTGCGCAGCCGAATCCAGACGGAACATGCACTCCGTGACAGCGAGGAACGCTATGCGCTGGCGGCCCGGGGTGCCAATGATGGCCTCTGGGAGTGGAGCAATCGAACCGACGTAAACTATTACTCACCCCGTTTCGCAGAGCTTCTGCATTACCCAGATGCGACTATGCCGGACCAATTGAAGCTGGTGGAGCAACTTGTGCACCCAGAAGACCGCGAGAGGGTCCGCGGTGTTTTGACTCGTTATCATGATGGTGAGCCGTTTGATGTGGAGTGCAGGTTAAGAACTTACGAGGGAGAGTACCGCTTCTTTAGCTTGCGGGGACTGGGTGTTTGGAATGAAGGAAACGAACTCACTCGACTCGTGGGCTCAGTTCGGGACATCACAGAACGCAGGCAAACCGAAGAGTTGCGTAATCGATTCATCGAGCGCGTTATATCGGCCGAGGACGCCGAACGGCGACGGATTGCCCGAGAACTGCATGATGAGACGGGGCAATCTCTTACCAGCGTCATGGTAGGGCTGAAGGCCATCGAATCATCGATTGAGCCCGCGGACGCCCGGAACCGGGTTGCCCATATACGTTCATTGGTGGGCAGGACCTTAGAGGAGGTCGGTCGGTTGGCACGCGGCTTACACCCCAGTGTTTTGGATGACCTGGGTTTTGCCACTGCGATTGAGCGATACGCTTCTGAATACAGCAAAGCTCACCACGTCATGGTGGATGTGCATTT
>CAZZDT010000382.1:0-4602 GCA_964652435.1 uncultured Bdellovibrionales bacterium | reverse complement strand
TGAGAACTCTTTTTAAAGCTCTCCATGAAATTGCTTTCAATGTTGATATGGCTTGCACCCCAGAGTGAAAGTCCAATCAATACAACCGTGGCTGCACTGATGCTTTTTGCGTAGCGCGTGGTAAAGCTGCCAAACGAGGCGATGATATTATCAAGTTGCTCGCTTCTTTTGCGTCCCCGAACCGTTTCAAGTCCTGTGTAGCTTAAGAGCACTGGAACGAGAAAAACACTGATGACATAAGCAAAAATAACGCCTACAGCGGCATAGATACCCATGGTTCGAATAGGTGGAATAGGGGCGAGGGTTAAGCTGAGCATACCGGCTGCGGTGGTTAAGCTGGTAAGCAGGCACGGAAGCGATACTTCTGCCATCGTGTTGAGAATGGCTTCTTCGCGGTCGTTGGTGTGTGCATACTCTCGTTGGTATTCACTCAAGATATGGACCGAGTCACTGACGCCAACCACCAAGAGCATCATAGGTAGCATGACGTGGACGACACCCAGTGGTTGACCGCCGAATCCAATCAATCCAAATGTCCAACTGATGGTGAGGGCAACCGTCAGCATGGGAATCACCACACCAGGCCACCTTCGAAACAATAAAAAGGTGACAATAATATTCAGTAGGGCAGCCAAGAGCCCAAAGAGTTGGGACTCTCCCATGGTTAGCGCGTCCATCTCGGTATCAACGATTGGGCCACCACCCACATGAATCGAGAAATCTTTAAAGGGAGCGGTTTTTAGAACTTCGCGCATTTGGGTGACAATGGCAGTGTGGTATTTATCGTCATTCATCAATACTTTGACTTCGGCGACCATACCGATTGCATTTTCATCTTCGGAGAAAAGCAGCCCTACGTAGTTGGGATTAGAGAGTGCGCGCTCCTTGAATGTTGCAAGATCCTCTTCGGAATCTCCCAAACCATCGCCGAGTTCAATCACTTCGATGCCGGAGGCATCGCCTTCGATAAAGTTAACATTGGCAATATGAGTAATGGACTCGAATACCTCGGAGTCTTGGAAGGTAATGGTTTGAAGACTCTCCTCAAGGTCTCGAAGAAGCCCGAGGTTTTTGGGGTTAAAAGCTTGGCCATCGGGTGTGTCGATAAGAAGATAGATGAATTTATCGGTGCCATAGTATTCTTGGAACTTCTCATACCGCTTGATGGTTGGGTCACCATCTTCAAACCATTCTCGGTTGGCATTGTTGACTTTAATACTGGGCATCCCACTGATGAGGATTCCGCTCACAATGGCCAGTCCGATCAGCGTCAAAATTCGGTGGTTCAAGATTTGAACGGTCATATTTCGAAAGAACTGTTCTACTGGATTGTCTTGAGCTTCAGGTGCCATGGCTCGATTTCCATATCGTTCAGTCTCAATGGCGCAGCCTTTGAGACTTATTAAGCGTTTCGTGTTGGCCGGGAGGATGAAAACTCAAGTGCTTCCACCAGACCTTTCCTTAAGTAGGTGCTTGATGTGGAGAATGTATGGAGCTGGCCTACATGTCGAGAAATTTTAGGGGCTTGCAAGCATTTGTAAACGTGATACTGTAAATGTGTTCAGTATCGGAGGTAACATGGAGCGAGCACTGAAAACCCGTATCAAAGGAAGAGGAGCCGTCCAAAACCCGGCCGGCAGATTTGAGTCCGTGGAGAGCTTTCCGGTGGACGATGGCTGGGCAACCTGTGAAGAACCTGAAAAGCGGTTGGACACTGTGGTGAGGCCCGAGAAGACTTGTCGCATCATCTCAAGCAACGATTCCCCGGATATTCCATTTGGTCGCTCGGTCAATCCATACAAGGGTTGTGAGCATGGTTGTGTTTACTGTTTTGCCAGACCCACCCACAGTTACCTTGGATTAAGTCCCGGTTTGGACTTTGAAACGCAGATTTTCAGTAAGCCCGATGCTGCCAAGCTTTTACGAGAGGCTTTCGAGCACAAAACTTACGTACCTGAGGTGATTGCTCTTGGCGCCAACACAGATCCGTATCAACCCGCTGAAAAGAAGCTTTGGCTTACGCGAGATCTCTTGGAGGTGTTTTTAGAATACCGCCACCCGGTGAGTATTATTACAAAGTCCACTACGATTTTGCGTGATGCAGATCTCTTGCAAGCCTTAGCGAAACAGAAGCTGGTTCATGTTTATCTTTCTGTGACCACTTTAGATGCAGAGCTGGCTCGCCGAATGGAACCAAGGGCATCCTCGCCGAAGGGCAGGTTAAGAGCGCTTAGTGTTTTAAGTCATGCTGGTGTTTCAACGGGGGTGCTCACTTCACCGATGATTCCGGGACTCAACGATTGGGAGATGGAGCGCATTTTAGAAGCCTGCGCTGAGGTTGGTGCTTTGCATGCAGGCTATATCATGTTGCGTCTTCCTTATGAGTTGAAAGGTTTGTTTGAGAGTTGGTTGGACGCCAATTATCCTGAGAGAGCACAGAAGGTGTTGAACGGAATCCGGGCGGTTCGCGGAGGTTCATTGAATAGCTCTGAATATGGAGCACGGATGCTTGGTGCTGGTCCCTACGCGGAATTATTAGAGAAACGATTTGAATCGGCTTGCAGAAGGTTTGGCTTGAATCAAACGCGCCGTGTTTTGAGAACAGATCTATTTGAACGCCCAGAGAAACCGGGTTCTCAATTGTCTTTATTTGCGGGATAGAGAAGTGAGGCCACGCAGAACGCGCGGCCTCACGAAGATTCTTTTGCTACTCGCACATACCATTGTCGAAGTTGAATGCTTCGCAATTGAGGTTTACACCCCAGGCTCCGTCATCGCAGTAGTCATCGGTTGCCCAATCTGAATAAGCGTTGTCTTGGCAAACACCATCGCAGTCTGCGAATTCACCATCGGGGCAGCTTACGTTGCCATCTCCAGTATCCCCGGAATCACCTCCGTCGCCGGTATTGCCATCGTTGCAAGAACCGAATTCTACTGATTCTGAAGCACCAAATTCACCGCCTTCGCCCACTGTTTGTCCATCTACAGACACGGAGTAGGAGCCTTGGCCCCAGGAGCAGCAAATCCCGTCGGACGCCGCGTCGTAAATGGTGAAGGTGTAGCATACATCGGCATTCAAGCAGAAGTCACCGCCTACTTCCATACCGCTTTCTACAAGATCTCCGGAGGAGGCATCCACAATGTTCCACGTGGTTTCTCCTGCATAGTCATCCGGTGTGATGCTGATGTTGACTGCAAAGCCCGCGCAGCTCGTATCACCGCCGTCTCCGGTATCTCCACCGTCGCCGGTATCTCCACCGTCTCCGGCATCACCGCCATCTCCAGTATCTCCACCGCCGGTATCTCCACCGCCGGTATCTCCACCGCCACATACACAGCACATGTCGTTGGATACGAAATCATCATCATCATAGTTTCCGCACCATGTTGGGTTGTTGGTGTATGCAGCACACCCATCCCCGTAAGGATCTGTGGCTCCATTGTCGGTATCGGTGCAGGTTGCAGTGTCACCACCGTCACCACCGTCACCACCGTCGCCGCCGTCGCCGCCGTCGCCGCCATCACCGCCATCACCGCCATCACCGCCATCACCGCCACCTCCAACGGTGCACCATTGCAGACAAACATTGTAGGTTGGATCGCAGTAATATCCGTCAGCGCAGGGTGTAGCCGCATTACAGGTCACGGCGCCTTCCGGTACTTCTGAGTCTTCGGTTATACACAGACCTGAGTTATTGCCCGCACCGACATCAGCGCATTGTTGTCCTTCAGGGCAGTCCGGATAGTCTACAGGTTCACAAGCACCGCCGTCGAAGTCCCACTCTTCACAGTTGAAGTCCACTCCGAACGTTCCATCGTCACAGAACTCATCTCCCAACCAAGTGGAGCAACCACCGGCGCACGTGTCTTCGGAGAAGCAGAAGCCCGAACAGTCTTCCATGAGGCCTTGAGCCTCGCAGCTGCTTTCGTTCACATCTGCATCACAAAGCTGGATACAAGCACCAAATGATTCGGTGAGAGGAACACAAACGCTGTTTGGATCTTCACAAGGGCTTGCATCATCGCAAAGAACAGCGTCATCCGGTGGATCGCCTTGCATAGTGACACAGCCATTGGCTTCTTGATCCGTCAACCCGGTTAAAGGTGAGCAGTAGAGCCCGTCAGCGCACGTAGGAAGTTCTCCATTGCCACCGTCACCGTCACCGCCATCGCCGCCATCACCGTTGTCACCACTGTCATTCTCGGACGCGCCAGGGTCGGCACATTCGAAGCCAGCGGACCCACAGTCATAGGTTGCATCAGGATCGCAGGTTGACTCACAGCAGTCGCCGCCATCGAATCCACAAGCTTCGGTGTTGTTGGTTCCGGTATCACACCATCCATCTCCAACGTATCCAAGGTTACCGCCAGCCTCAGCGCAGCGCGTATCGGGGTCGGCGCACTCGTAGCCGGCGGTGCCGCATGTGTACGTTCCATCGGTACAGGTTGATTCACAACAGTCACCGCCATCATAACCACATTCGGTAATGTTGTTGTTCATGTCGCAATAACCGTCACCCAGCCAATCGTCGTTGCCACCCATATCAGCGCAAGTTGCAGGTTCAGTGCTTCCATCTCCATCTCCATCTCCATCTCCATCTC
>CAZZDT010000381.1:0-4608 GCA_964652435.1 uncultured Bdellovibrionales bacterium | reverse complement strand
ACCCAGTAGGTGGCACCATCTGGAGCCACGAGAATTTCAACATCATCGCCGACCACATCGTCCACGATATCTGGAATTTCGTTTCTTGTTTTTTCGGCCACACCGCCGGTGATGAACACATCGCTGTATTTTTTGAGCCGTTTGTAGACGTCCGCGGCCGGGTGCTTGTAGGGGTTGTTGTGTCCAGATGAAACGACAGAGACCTTAGGCTGCATGACTTCCGTGAAACATTCATTGGAGCTGTGGCTCGAACCATGGTGATTCACGCGATAAACCTCGATGCCGCCTACATCCTTTGAAATATAGGATTCGATGTCGTTGTAACTGGCACTGATGGGACCAAACCGCCGGACAATATTTTCGCCACCAAGGTCACCTGCGCCAAAGAATTCAAAGTTGCCGAGAGTGAGCTTGAGTCCCACGGAATAATCATTCTCCGTGGGTGGATTCTTTTTGAAAAAGGCAGGGTAGAGAGAGGCCAACCTGTCAATCACACCATTGCTGCTGGCAACAATCACATCTACCTTAAGGTCGCCGCCAAGGTTGATGGTGTCGCCCGGTCTTGCTACCCGTCGCTCGCCAACTTTGCCTTCTTTTATCCAGCGTTTGACGGCCCGAAAATAGTGACCGTAGGTAGCGTTGGGCTTACCTACTACCCAGGCACCCCGGTCGATGATGGTTCCAATGGTGACGCCTTCACGTTCAATCAGTGAAAAGATTCCCGCTGGCCGAGAGCGCATGGAGTTCTTACGTCTGCCGGGATTGCCAAGATGGTCTTGGTGATAATGGGTAATCACAAAGTAGTCGATATGCCGTTTACCCAAGAGTGCATCCAACCGTCTGGGTATTCGCTGACCCGCAATTTCTGGAGAGTGGTTTGGAGAGCCGCAATCAAAGAGAATGCTTTTACCATTGTAGGTAATCAACGTGGCATCGGCTTGACCAACGTCAAAGTTGACCACATGAAGAGCGCCATCTTCCGGCCGGGGTAAATCAAGGTAACGGATGCCAGCGGGGGCAATGCAGGAGCTTAGGGCGAAAAGAGCCAATACTGATAGAATCCGCAGCATTCGAAAACCTAAATACGTCTGTTTGGCCTCAGTGGGTTGTAGGCTCTTTCGAGACCTTGAAACGCAGCGTGAAGGTTGTGCCTTGACCAACTTGAGAGCTGACCTCGAGGCGACCGCCCGAGTTCTCTACCATTCGTTGGCAGATGGCAAGCCCAAGCCCCGTGCCGTTGGTCTTGGTAGTGAAAAATGGGAGAAAAATTCGCTTGAGCTGATCGGCAGGGATGCCTTCGCCTGTATCGATGACTTTGATTTGTAGGTTTGCGTTTTCCAGTCCGTGAGACCGGTCTTGAAGGGTACCTCGGTTAAAGACCGGAGCATGGTCGATGGTGGTTTTAAGGGTGAGTTCACCTGACTCGGGCATGGCTTCGACCGCATTACGCATTAAATTGAAAAGAACCTGTTTCAGCTGTTCTGGATCAAGCTCGACAAGAGGTAAGTCGTGGGTGAGGTCCTGAATAATCATCAAGTCGGGTGATAACTTGGCGTGGGTGAAAAGTTTCACGGTTTGACTGATGACCTGATTGATGTCGGTTGGCACCGGATCGCCTCGATAGGGCCGTGCATAGTTGAGAAATTGTCCGACCACGTTTCCTAAGCGGTCCACTTCTTCAATGATGACGTCGACAAACTCCTGACTCTCCGCGGGCATTTCTTCTGGATCGAGGCATTGCGCTGCTCCCTTGATGGCGCCGAGAGGATTGCGAATCTCATGGGCCATACCGGTAGCCATTTCACCAATCTCAACCAGACGGTCGCGCTCGCGTCGTTTTTCGTACTCTTGCGAGTTCTCGACAACAATGGCTGCTGCTTCGCCAAGTGAAAGAAAAGCGGTGAGGTCATCGGTGGAAAGGCGGGTCATCCCGGGACCACCCAAGGCAAAAAGGCCCACCATCTTTTCTCCAGATA
The DNA here is from genome assembly GCA_964652435.1 of uncultured Bdellovibrionales bacterium. GTDB lineage: Bacteria > Myxococcota > XYA12-FULL-58-9 > XYA12-FULL-58-9 > JABJBS01 > JABJBS01. Next base: position 2,632 of record CAZZDT010000381.1, on the reverse strand, counting down.
GCATGGGCACAATCACTTGGGCCTCCAGCTCGTGCAGAGAGCCTATGGTTTCTTGGGTGCGCTCCATTTCACGTTGAAAAGCAGGGTTCTCGTCGGTGAGCATCAAAGGTAAGTCCTCTGCGCGGTATGCCATCTCCTCAAGCAGGATAGGGCGCTTGGTGGCCCTTAGTTCTTGAAGAAGTGAGGGATGCTTACTCAGGTTAAGCTGGGCAGGTGGTGTTTGTCCCATACTGCCAACGCGGCGAAAACTCATTTCGTCGGCCGCATCTCGGATGTAGACGGAGCCGTGGGCAGCCTGGGCCTGGAAGGTTTCAAGCAGACGGCTTTGCATGGTTTCCACTCGAATGGTTGTTCGCAAGCGACGGGTGAGGCCTTGAGCAAGTTGCCTTAGTTCATACTGCTGTCGAAAGAGGAGCTTTTCGGTGGTGTCTTCTACGAAGCGTTTCACGGGTTCAAACAAAATGAGGATAACAAAACTCGCGATGATGGTGTTGAATAGCCAGAGGCTTTGTTCTTCTTCACCCACCCAGAGAACGAGCATGGAGTAGATAGACGAGAGAATAATGCTCAGCACACCCACGACCGCCGCTTTACCAAGCAGCTCCACCATATTCATCAGACGGTGGGACACAATGCTTTGATAGAGGAAGTACACGTAGAACGTTAAGGCTAAGTGGGCCAGGGCCGATGGAAGAGGTGAAGCGGGAAGTAAGTCTCCAGAAGCCAGTAGGAGGGTCACCAATCCACCATAAAGCAAATAGGAGATCCTCGTTTTCTCAATATCGGACCGAGCGTCATACCGTTGGTCTCTTAGTTGCTTTAAGAGGGCGAGGCCCGAACCTATGACATAAACGGCAATCATAAATCGGGTAAAGAAAGCAGACGCCAAGGGCGACATAAGAACCAGTGCGAAAACAAATGTTGCAACGAAGCTTATCTGGGTCAGTTTTTTCATCAGGAAGCTTCGGGACCGAAGCATCTCGGAGAAAAACAAAATGAGTGTGGGCGGGATAAAGATGGCCGCCCAGATCTTGAGGCCGGTCACGGTATGGCCTGTGAGTCCCTCAATGAATGCGCCCGTGTTCCAAAAGAAGATGGTAAAGGTAAACGCGGCAAAACGCGTGTTGAGCGTGCGGAAAGGGCGGCGGAAGGCAATGGCCAATCCAACGGTGAGACAGACGACGCTCGCGAGAATGGCGCTGGTTACGCTCGCGTTCACGGTCAGTGACCTTTCACGGGTGGACCCTTGAACACGTCGGTGTGCAAGGGCGGTCCTTTGGAGTCTCGAAGGTGCGAGTTTGGCATGGGAACGGGCGTATCGCTCTTGATGTGCTCTTCAATCCAACGGCGTCGCAAGCCTTCCATATGATGGTGGAGCCTGGTGAGGTCGGTATCAAAGGATTCACATCCGGGGAGGTCTAGATATTGTGCAACAAAGCCTTCACCGCGTGAGGTCACCGCGAGTGGGTAATTCAGTCGCATAAAAAAGCGAACTTGTCTGGCTCTTAAGTCATCCATAACGTCTTATTGGTCCACGCTTCTAGCATAGAATAGGCACGTGTCATAAAACAGGGATACGGTATAATAATGACGTCCGCACGGTGGCGACCTATCGGTTAAGAGGGAGTGAGTCCATGAGCTTGGATACAAACGAGGAAACACAAGAAGCCCAAAGCCCACTGGCAAATTTGGCTGAATTTGCGGCCCAAAGCCCCTATGACCGGTTGGTATTGCGTCCCGGCCGGGTGACAGCGGATGGCCCATGTGGCATGGAAGTGCTTGATTTTGAATGGGATTTTGAATCGCATAACGCCGCTTTAGAGTCATTTTCTCGGAGCGCGGAGTATGGTGATTGGATTGCCTCATGGGTAGGGGATGGCTTGGTTCTCAAGCGAATAACGGCCTCCAACAATACCCTGCAGGATTGGGTAAGTGCTGGTTTACTCTCAACCTTATCCGCACGTTTGATCGCGGGCGCATTGGCTTCTGGCCGAAATGTTTTGATTGCTGGTGCGGATGGGGCATCAGCCGGATTGTCCCTGGCCTTAGGTGAACAAAGTGTGCGGCCTGTGTTGGTCGGTGGGCATGATGTGCCAACACCGCCTGATTGGGTGCGGGCTCATACACTTCAGGATGTGGTTCAAATTGGAGCAGACCGATTGGTGGTTGTGGGTGGACGTGATGGCGGCGTGGTGGATGCCTTGTTTGGTCACAATGGAGTGATTGCATCCATTGATGCGCGGCGGCTGGATAGAGCCTTGATGCGTTTTGAATTGGCTTTGGCCCAAAAGGTGGGAGCCGACCAAGCACCTTTGGCCATGTTGGCATCGGTGGATTTGGTGGTGGTGCTCGATAGCCTCGGCAGTGGTCATGTGGCTGAAGTGGTAGAGCTAAGATACGATGCCGGTGGTTATCGCCCGGCAATTTTAATGTGCCGTGGTGTGGAACCGATGCCCGAAGCATTGGTGCCTGTTCAATCACCTTTGTTTTTAGACGAATTGGCAGCACTGGGTCTCGATGAATTTGTTCGTGATTATGAGCATGCACTGCCTCCGGAACCACCGGCGGCAGAGCCCGAGCCTCCAGCGGCCGAAGCGGTGCCAGATCCCGTTCATGTCATCGAGTCTGAGAC
>CAZZDT010000380.1:0-4613 GCA_964652435.1 uncultured Bdellovibrionales bacterium | reverse complement strand
AGGGTTGCGTCCAGGCGAACAAGTGAGTTTGCAAACGAATCGGTGCCCGGCCCGTTAACATCTACCCGTGCACGGTTCGCGATGAGGAGGTCTTGCCCATCGGGCATAAAGTCGAAAGCAAATACCTTCTGGCCACCGTTCGGCGGCATTGAGTGCGAATAAGCCACGGTTTCTGATTCGGAAAGGCTTCTTGCCACATCAATCGACGAGACCTTGGAAACATTATTGGCTCCGCCCCCGGCAATCAGCCATCCTCCGAGTAAACCAGGGTGAGCTCGGATGCGGCCTGTGTTTGCTAGCTCAACGCTAAGGATATCCACAAAACTGTATTGGCCATCAATGAGTTCGTATAGGCGGATAAGTCCGGAATTCACATAGCCGATGGCCGCCATCTCTCTGGCACCATTGTCCTCGATTAATGTGAACGTTGTGGCGTGATAGCCGTTTTCTTGCTGCCAGGAGTAGATGCTATTTTTTGGCAGTACAGTTGGATCGATGTCGTCGCTGCCGTCTTCGCGAACACGAATGAGATGGTCCTCATCGCAGTCAGTGGCCGCTTCCCGCCCCGTGAGCCCTTCAGTGTATTCAGGGTCCCCGCAGTCCGCGCTTCCATCCGCGCCCAAGTTAAGTCGCGTAATCATGACTTCGCTACGCGGATTTAAGCCTCTGTGAGGCATGAGAGCACTGGTCCCATCGGCTGAAATAGCCAGCTCACCACCGAGGCCAGGAACACGCAGTTGCCCACCGTTTTCGCGGCTAATGATTGCCTGATTGCCGTTTTCTGTGCTTGCAAGGGCTGCGTCTAAATCAACCACTGAAAGCCAACCTGAACTGTAGGTCTGGTTGAAGTTTGAATTGACGATGTAGACATAGCGCCCGTCTGCACTGACTTCCATGGTTGTAGGAAAGAAGAGCGCTTGCTCTGGCGGGGTTGTGCCCGCTACGTCGACTGAACAACCGTAGGTTAAGCCCAACACGGCGCAGACCCCGATAAGGGCTACGCGTACACCACGAATAGGTCTATTTTTTTGAGTCACTTTATTCCCCAGCAAAAGTCCCGGGAATATCTCATTTCCCGGATCGGATAGCTGCCTGAGCGGCCGCAAGGCGGGCCACCGGAAGTCGATAGGGCGAGCAGCTGACATAGTCAAGTCCGGTGTTGGCAAAGAACTCAATGGAAGCAGGATCCCCGCCATGCTCGCCGCATACCCCAACCTTCAGATCGCGGGTTGTATTGCGCCCTAGCTTGGTTGCCATCTTGACCAGCTTGCCCACACCGCTTTGGTCAAGAGATGCAAATGGGTCGTGGCTTACAATCTTGCGGTCCACATATTCACTGAGGAAGCGCCCCGCGTCATCACGGGATACACCCATGGTGGTCTGCGTAAGGTCGTTTGTACCAAAGCTAAAGAATTGAGCATGCTCGGCAATCTCATCGGCCAGCAGGCACGCACGTGGAAGCTCGATCATTGTTCCAACTGTATACGAAACACACGCGCGCATTTCCTCGAATACCTCTTTGGCGAGGCCTTCAATTTGGTTGCGCAGTGTTTTGAGCTCCAATGGTTCCATGACCAATGGCACCATGATTTCCGGATTCACAGCCAAGCCGCTCTTAGCAACAGTCACTGCTGCTTCAAGAATGGCCCGTGCTTGCATGTCCACAATTTCGGGATACGCGAGACTTAGGCGGCAACCGCGGTGTCCAAGCATTGGGTTGAGTTCGTGAAGAGAGGCAGCCTTGAGCCGAAGCTGATCTGGGGAGATCCCGCTTTCCTTGGCCAGAGCTTCAACGTCTTCGTCGGTTTGGGGCAAGAACTCATGAAGGGGTGGATCAAGAAGGCGAATGGTTACGGGACGTTCCCCCATAGCCTTAAAGATGCCTTCGAAGTCTTCGCGTTGCATCGGTCCGAGCTTTTTGAGGGCCGCTACTCGGCTTTCCTTGTCGTCCGCAAGAATCATCTCACGCATGGCGGAGATGCGGTCTGGAGCAAAGAACATATGCTCGGTTCGGCAAAGACCAATACCTTCTGCGCCTAAGTCGACCGCGATCCGCGCATCTTCTGGCGTGTCAGCGTTGGCGCGGACTTTAATTTGGCGAATATTATCGGCCCACTGCATGACAGTATCGAAATCATCGCCCAAGTTGGCTTTCACAGTTGGGACAGTACCTTCGTAGACTGTGCCCAGCGCGCCATCGATGGTGATGGCATCGCCCTCACTCAGGATGATGTTGTCTTCTGCGCTTCGCAGAATGGTCACTTTGCCCTGCTCGTCGTCGATCAGGAGTGCCTCGCAACCGGCTACACAAGGACGACCCATGCCGCGCGCTACAACCGCAGCGTGGGATGTCATGCCGCCGGTGGCTGTCAGGATGCCTTGAGCCGCGTGCATGCCATGGATGTCTTCTGGGCTTGTCTCGGCCCGCACCAGGATAACAGGACCATCCTTGGCCCATTCCTCTGCACGGTCTGGTGTGAGTGCAATTCGGCCGCTGGCCGCACCCGGTGATGCCGGCAGACCTTTGGCCAATTCTGTTTTATTTGCTTCAGGGTCCAGCTGAGGGTGCATGAGCTGATTGATTTGGTCGGCGGAGACGCGCCCAAGAGCCGTTTCCTCGTTGATCAAGAACTCACCAACCATAGCGACCGCTGAATGCAACGCTGCCTGAGCAGTCCGTTTCGCATTTCGAGTTTGCAAGAGAAAGAGAGAACCGTCTTGAATGGTAAACTCTACGTCCTGGATATCAGTGTAATGACGCTCAAGACGCTTGAGGACCGTCATAAGCTCTTTGTAGGCAGTTGGAATAGCATTCTCGAGTGGCTCGATACCGCCCGTGCCTTTGCCATCACGTGCATGAAGCAGGCCTGGGGTTCGAATACCTGCAACCACGTCTTCACCCTGAGCATTGGGGAGCCATTCCCCAAGAACTTCTTTTTCGCCGGTGGATGGGTTTCGGCTGAACGCAACGCCTGTGCCAGAACCTGCGCCGGTGTTTCCGAAAACCATGGCCTGAACGTTGGCCGCTGTGCCCCACTCGTCTGGAATATTGTTGATTCGACGGTAGGTAATGGCCCGCTTGGTTTGCCAGCTACCAAATACAGCTTCTACGGCTCCGCGCAGCTGTAGGATAGGATCTTGCGGAAATGGTGCGCCGTGCTCTTTTTCGAAAATTGCGAGCATTTTGCCAATGATGATGTCGAGGTCAGCTTCGTCGAGATCCGTGTCTTGGGTGTAACCCTTCTCGGCTTTGCGTGCGACGAGGGGTGCCTCAAGGATGCTTCGGTGAACGCCGCAAACAACGTCACCGTACATCTGAATCAGTCGGCGGTAAGAGTCGAGCGCGAATCTGCGGTTGCCGCTCCACTTGGCCAGGCCTTCAACAGTGGTCTTGGTGAGGCCGATGTTGAGAACGGTGTCCATCATGCCCGGCATGGATGTTCGGGCACCAGAGCGAACGGCCACGAGGAGTGGACGCTCAGGATCGCCAAACTTGGGTCCTTCGAGTGCTTTTTCGATGTGACGGATGCCTTGGTCGAGTGCGCGCACAATCAAAGAGCTGAGCTTTTGCCCATCTTCATAATATGCGGTGCATACCGTGGTTGGCAGTGTGAACCCTGGCGGTACCGGAATACCTAGGTTACACATCTCTGCGAGGTTAGCACCTTTACCACCGAGCAGGTCCCGCAATGAGCGGTTACCATCGGTGTACCCTTTAGCGAACGCATACCATACTCTCATGGCCCGCTTATGACACCGCTACGTCACCTCGTCAATCAGTTGGGTGGCTGGAATTGATGCCCTAGGCAGATTCGAATTCGAGATGGAGATCTTCGAGCCTTTTCGTGAAAACACTCTTTTTCTCGCGAGGTTCCGTGGTTTCTTTGATTTTGAATTCAGGAAGAATGTCCAGAAGAACTCGCAAGGCTTCGTGGGCCTCCATTTGGGCCAGCCCTGATCCAATACAACGATGGATGCCGTGGCCGAACGCTACGTGTTTTCTTAAGTTGGGACGGTCCTGCGACAGTTCGGTGGGCTCCTGAAACATAGCGGCGTCCTGATTGGCCATCCCCCAGTGCAGCATCAGGCGGGTTCCCGCATCCATGTTGATGCCGCCAATCTCTGCGGCTTGCGTTAATACTCTAAAATGGCCTTTAAACGGTGAGTCCAACCGAAGGACTTCCTCTATAAAAGCAGCCCGTTGGTCGGGGTTGTCTCGAAGTGTTCTCTGAAGTTGTGGATCAAGGGCTAAGCGATGGGCCATGGCGCCAATGAGGCTAGAGGTGGACTCACTGCCGGCTACAACGAGCTGTAAGAGTATGGATACCGCCTCGTCGTGATCCATGCTGCTCGATTCAATCATTTGCTTAAGTTTAATGAGAAGTGATGTTTCTTGGGCCGACGTTGGGCTGGTAAGCGCATCACTTAAATAGGCCTGGAAACTCAGCACCAAGGTGGCCAGTTGCATGAGGCTTTCGCCGGTAGCGCTTCCGTCGATGATGGCGACGCCAGCGTCGGACCAAGCCTTAAGTTTCTTGTAGTCTTCTTCCGGGAGGCCAATCAGCTTGGACATGACCCGAAGTGGAAGCGGAATGGCAAAAGTTTCCATCCAC
>CAZZDT010000379.1:0-4614 GCA_964652435.1 uncultured Bdellovibrionales bacterium | reverse complement strand
TAGGTCCGTCGGACTCTATAGGTAAAATCTCAGGCTCGCCGGTCATCGCACCCCCATAGGCTGATGTTGATCACATCAACCTCGATACCGATTTTATTCGACCTTAAAGAGCTTCGCGAAGTTAGCCACTTTAAGAATGTTCTTAATCTGTGGTCGACAATTCACGATGCGAATATCTGCCTGATCGCCGCCCGCATGCTCGCGCATAAGAAGCAACATTCCCAGTGCAGAACTATCAAGGTATTCCGCTGAAGCCATATCGATCACATACGCAAGGTTCGATTGAGACACTGCCTCATACGCTTTTCGGAATTCCTGATGGGAACTAAAATCAAAACGCCCAGAAATTTTTATCGTCAGTTGCGCGCCGTCGCTCGCTAGCTCGGATGTAACAGCCATGAAAGGCCCTCCCAAGTGCCTATATCCTTAAAAAAATAAGGCGGGTTCCTCACGAACCCATATTGTATTTTTGCCACATTCTCGAAGGCTGTTGCAAATCTTGCAGACAGCAATTGTTTGAAACCGGGGCCAATTTACGTTCGGATACCCAATATTTACCCTAATTTCTCGACTAAAACGCTGACTCCTTGACCCACACCCACACACAAGGTGGCCAGGCCCCTACGAGCATCCCGCCGGCCCATCTCATGGACCAATGTCGTTAAAATCCGCGCTCCACTGCAGCCTAGAGGGTGTCCCAGCGCGATCGCCCCGCCATTCACATTCACAATATCCTCTGAAATCCCCAGCTCACCGAGCACAGCCAAACTCTGCGCGGCAAAGGCTTCATTGAGTTCCACGAGATCAAGATCGCCAATTTTCCAATTTGCTCGTTCAAGTGCAGCTCGAGTTGCCGGAACCGGCCCGATTCCCATGGTTCGAGGATTCACCCCCGCGCTGGCACAAGCCACAATTCGGCCCATGATCTTCAGACCCCGTTTTTCTGCACTTTCTCGGTCCATGAGCACCAAAGCCGAAGAGCCATCGTTCAAAGTGGAGCTGTTGCCAGCGGTCACCGACCCCCCCGACTTGAATGCAGCCCGCAATCTACCGAGCTTTTCCAGAGACGAATCAGCCCTCGGACCCTCGTCTTTTTCAAATAAATGAGTCGATTTTCGCAGCTTAATTTCAACGGGAATCACTTCGTCGTCGAATCGTCCCGCTTCCCACGCCGCTAAGGCCTTTTGATGGCTTTGAAATGCAAACGCATCCTGAGCCTCTCGACTGATATTGAATTCCTCAACTAAATTCTCGGCGGTCTGACCCATCCCCTCTAAGGGAAACATGGCTTCCATCTTGGGGTTTGGAAAACGCCACCCCAGAGATGTATCAAAGGTTGCCGGATTGCCTGTACCAAAGCCTACCGCGGGCTTGGCCATGGCATAAGGAGCGCGGGTCATGCTTTCCACACCACCGGCCAAAACAATCTTTCGATCCCCAACCTGAATCGCTCGGGTGGCGGCGATCACTGCATCGAGTCCCGAAGCACAGAGGCGGTTCACTGTTATGGCTGGCACACTCTGGGGAAGCCCAGCTAAGAGCGTCGCCATCCTAGCAACATTCCGATTATCTTCGCCGGCTTGATTGGCACATCCAGCGAATACCTCTTCGATATCCCCTGGCTCCAAGCCTGCACGGCTCACAGCTGCAGATAATGCCACAGCCAAAAGGTCATCCGGCCGAACCGTTGCCAATCCCCCACGAATGCGTGCAATGGGGGTCCTCAAAGCTTCTACAATCACTACTTCTTGCATGGCCCCCTTCTAAAGCGCTTTGGCTTGCAAGGTCAACGCCGAGTCGATACGTGACTCCACCATCAATCCAGGGGATGATAAATTCATGGTACGTCGTTTGATATTCTTGGCCACGCTGTTGGCACCCATCCAGGGCTTTGGCTATCCCATTCCTCTGGGCTCCGATGCCGAACTCAACGTCGTCGCCAACGGCTTTGCCAAACAAAATCCATCTCAGCTAAGCGAAGCCACACTCACACGGATTCTTGTGGGAAGCGACAAACCCATCGAGCAATCTGCCGCCAGCTGGCGAAAGTCTCTGAGCGAAGCCATTGAAAAGGATGCACTTTTTGAAGTTGAAACCGCTGAATCTCTTAGACGAGAAATTGAAACCAGCTATGAAATCAGTCCCACCCTAAACTACGATTTGATCCAATTGCGGGCCCAAGCCGGTCATGACCGAGTGTCCAGCTTGTTGGCCGAGGGCAAAAAGCTTCAAGCAATCGATGTTGCCCGGGAAACACTTCGCCGCTTTCGAGACATCAAACTGGATCGAAAACGACACCCTCCCAACGTGATCCAATTCTTTGAGCAAGCGCTGGAGACTATTCTGAAGCAAACCGAGGGCGAGATCGTTATCCAAGGAAAAATATCAGGCATCCTCTATGCGGACGGAAACCGCTTAGGCCCGATCGAAGCCCAAAAGCGCTATAAACTGCCCTATGGAAGTTATCGCCTCTGGGTTCGCGATGGTCCAACGACAACCTTGGCCCGTGCAGTGAGGATAAGCTCTGAAAGCCAGGTCATCGCGTTTAACGAAATTCTCGACCCCGCACTTCAAGTGCTGCCTCACCATCATTTAGCTTGCAGCAACAACTGCGAAGCTATTCTGGGCATGTTTGCCAAACGGTTGGGCACAACCAGCCTCACGGGAGTACGCCGGGCGGCGGAAGGTAACGGCCTCTACGAAGTCATTCGGGTTACTCAAAACGCCAATGTACTCGAGAAAACCCTCATCAATCGACATGGGCTGACGGTCCAACTGGCGGCTCCCGCGCTGGCTCAAGCTCAAAATCCTCCAACCGATCATGCGGGAAAGGACAGCTCATTCAGTGCACTTTGGCTGATTCCGGCCGGTGGCGGGCAATTTGCTCAAGGTCGCTGGGGTTGGGGAATCGCCTGGGCAAGCCTCGAGGCGGGACTTCTGGCTTGGAATATTCACGCAGCAACCAGCTATTATTCCGCAGAGCCCGGGTCGCAGGCCCGTAAGTCTGCTGAAAATCAGGCCAAAATCTCTGGCGGGGTACTTTATACAACCATCGCAGTCGGAATTGCCGAAGCCATCATCACCGGGCTACTCACCGAACCGAAAGCGGAATAATCCGGTCCTCCCCAGCCTTGTTGCTCTAGCAAGGTGCGTATATATACCCGTCCAAATAAATCGAAGGCTTAAGACTTATGCAGATATCGGTTCGTCAGTTTACATTTATGCTTCTAGTCCCTGCCCTTGGCTTTGCCATGGCAGCCTGCGTACCCGTGCCACCTACTCCCGTACTGGTGGCTCCGGATGGGTCCTTGGTGGAAGCCCCACCGCCACCCAGTCAAGTCGAAGAAACAAAAGCAGAAGAACTGCTGGCACAAGCTCGGTCTCGCAGAGCCCAAAATAAAACAGCCGATGCCGACCGCATCGAAGCGCAGCTCATTCAAGACTGGCCAGGCACTACCGCAGCCGCCCACGCTCTTTTTGGGCAAGCTCAGCGAGCACACCAAGCAGGAGATTCCAGCGCAGTCATCAGTCGACTGGAAAAGCTTTTATTCTACCGACCTGATTTTTCTGAAATTGAGACAGCACGAGAACTCTACGCCCACGCATTGGTTCAAGTAGAACGCTTTGAAGATGCAGCCGGCATGCTCGGCGCCCTCTACGCCAATGCAGCAGAACCTTCTAGCTTATTGAAGCTGGGTAAACTCTACATACAAAGCCTGCGCGAGATAGAGCGTTTAAGCGAAGCCCTTCGGGTATGCGTTGACGTCAAAGCAATCCCAACACTTTCAAGCGAAGACCAAGTGTCCATCGAAAAGATGGCACGAGAAATTATCGCTAAAAGACTTGGCGCTGAAGAGGCAGACAAGCTCTGGAAAACATACAGTTCGGACAACCGATGGGCATTTATCCATCCTTTGATTGGCTACAAACTCGCTAAAGAACTCTACGATGGCAAAAACTATGATGGCTCTAAAGAGATACTCAATGCCGTCATCGGAAGGTACGCTGATACAGAGTCTGGAAAAGAAGCAGCGACGCTCTTGGAGCGCCTCAACAATCGCTTTATCGTAAAGACAAACAAAGTGGGCATCCTGCTCCCACTATCGGGTCGGTACGGGCAATACGGAAAACAAGCCCTGGAATCGATTAAACTTGCCTTTGCGAACACACCCATCGAACTGATTGCGAGAGATACCGTTGAAGGGCCGACCGCAACCGCCAATGCCGTTGACGATCTGGTTCTCAACGAACACGTTGTCGGTATTATCGGTCCCATCTTACAAGGCCCTGCTATTGCTGCCGTTGAACGGGCTGAAGAGTTGGGCACGCCTATTATCTCTCTCTCATACAAAGTAAGCGCGGATAGAGGCTCTTATGTGTTCCGTTCCGCACTGACCGTTGAAGCTCAGGCCCGCAGCTTGGCGCGATTCGCCTTTGAAGAACTCAACATGACGCAATTTGCGATTTTACATCCCCGAACCACTTTCGGCATCGCATTCATGAAAGCATTTTGGAACGAAGTCGAAGAGCGTAAAGGTGAAATTCGCGGCATTGAAAACTATGCCCATGACCAAACAACCTTCACCGAGCCTGTTCGCAAATTGGTCGGTCGCT